>JAKSOZ010000028.1 GCA_024405265.1 Kiritimatiellia bacterium
TATGAATCTTATATCTGTTATAGCGACGGCGTGGTTTTTGAGTTCTCCGGAATGCGGAGCGGTTAAACTGCCCGACGGACTTTCGCATGTGCGCGAAGCGCGCGAGGATAAGGGCGATTTGGTCGTCACACATCGCTTCCGTAACGACTCGGATCATGAGATAGATCTCGGCGAGGTTCGAATTTTCCAGCCGTGGAATGACAACTATCCGGATGCGGAGACGTGCCTTACGAATCGCGTGCATGCGCATCTTTTCGCGCTTGGCCCGCACGCGTGGGTAGAGGCGGTAAGGATGGATGGCGAGGAAGTGCGCGGATTCATGCTCACGCGCGGCGAACTCGGCGGATATGCGGTCGAAGGGCGCGGGCGGCGACAGGGGAGCTCGAATACGCGCGGCATTCTCTCGCTTATCCCTAAGGAGCGGCGGCTTCGTCCCGGCGAGATCACCGAACTCGAGGGTCGTTATTTCCCTTGCGCCGCGCGCGGCGACTTCAAGCGGGAACTGCTCGCACGAGGAGGAACTTTTCTTTCGGCAGATCGTTACGCCGGAGAAGTCGCTTCGTCCGTTACGCTCAGGCGAGAGACGTCGTCAGGCGTTTGTGAGGAGAAGATCGCTCTGTCCTTAGGCTCTCAGACGACGGCGGATGGCATCGAATTGTTGGGACTTCCTCCGATTGAAGAACTGCTCGGCGCACGTGCGCGATTCATTCTCGATCATCAACGCGTTACGGATCGCGAGAGCGTTCTTTACGGAGCGTTCTTACCGTATGATAACGAGACGGAGAGAATTTATCTCAATCGTGAGGAGCCGATCGATCGTCCTGACTGCAACGAAGGTCGTGAGCGCATTGGAATGGGTGTATTTCTCTGCCGCTACGCGCTGCGCTACGGAGACGCGACCGGCGAGATCGCTCGCGCGCTTAAAGATTATGCCGCGTTTTTGCGTACCCGCCTTCAAGACGACGATTATGTCGTCTACAGTTCCGTTTCGCGTCACGAACCGCCGCGAGTTTACAACTATCCATGGATTGCGACGTTTTATGCGGAACTCGCGAAGTTGACGGGGGAGACGCGGTATCATGAGGATGCGCTTCAAACGATGCGCGCGGCATATCGTGAGGAGGGCGGCGGAAGCTTTTACATGATCGGCGCTCCCGTCCTCGAGCTTCCGGAGCTGAAGGAGCTTTTCCGTCAGACGGCGGATACGTTCCTCGCGAACGGAGCGAAAGTGCCGAAGTTTGAGGTGAATTACGAGCAATCGATTGTCGCGCCGGCGGTCGATTTCCTGTTGCAGTTTTATTTGCTGACGCGCGAAGATAAGTATCTTAAAGGGGCGAAGGAGATGATGAGAGCGCTGGAAGCGTTTAACGGTCGGCAACCATCGTGGCATTTGAACGACATCGCCATTCGTCATTGGGACGGATATTGGTTCGGTAAAAGGCAGATTTGGGGCGATACGATGCCGCATTATTGGAGCGCGATCACCGCCGCGGCATTTCTGCACTATGCCGAAGCGACGGGTGATGAGCTATATCGCGACAGAGCGCGGGCGATTTTCCTGCAAAATCTCGGCTCGTTTACGCCGGATGGGCGCGCGAGCTGCGCGTGGATTTACCCGAATGAAGTTAATGGCGTGCCGGTGAAGGGGTTGGATCCGCTCGCCAACGACCAAGATTGGGCGCTTGCCTTTTTGCTTTATTCAAAGTAAGCGGCTACTATGGATGCGAGGTCTAAACTTAAAATTCCCACTTGCGTTGGAAGGGCAACGTGTGCTATAATACGTAGTAGAAAATAACGGATGTTAGCAATCATGAAAAAATCGACAGTAATCATGAAGGACTCAACACAAGAATTCGGTCGTACGACCAAAGCGATCGAGAGCCGACAGAAGCTTCTGTTGGCCGGTATGGAGCAATTCGCCGAGAAGGGCTACAGCGGCGCGTCGGTGCGCGATATCGTCGGGAGCATCGGTTATTCGGTGCCGTCGATAAGCGCGTACTTCGGCGGTAAGGAGGGTCTCGCTAATGCGATTGTCGAGACGTTGAAACAAACGTTTGTTCAACCCGTGATCCACGACCTCTCCACCATTACGACTGATCGCGCCTGGCGCGTCGCCGTGAAAGGGTTCGTGAGCGACCTTATCGGGCTCTTCGCGTCGAAGGATGAGCCCAATCGTTATTTCGCCGCGCTCTATCGCCATGAGAGCGCGAACCTTCACGCGAAGAAGGTGACGCTTCACGAGGAAATCATGGTGCCGATCTTTCATCACTTCGAGCGACTGATCGAGCTCGGCGTTCCGGGGCGCGACAAAACCACGATTCGTTTGGCGACGCTTTCGCTCTGGAACAACGTTCTCGCGTATGCGCTCAAGCATCCGGAAACGCTCGCGGCGGATGTTCCCGAAGGGATCGATCCCAAACTCTTTCGCGAAATGACGATCGACTATATGGTCGAAGTCGGCCTTTCTCAACTTAACTTCACAGCTTAACGGTTTATAATAAAGGGAGATGAATTCAATGGAACTAGAAACTTTGATGAATGATTTTGCCGCGAAAGTCGGGCTTGATGAACTTAAGCCGGATAATGAAGGCGTGTATTCGATAGCCTTTGATAATATCGCGGTAGCGTTTATGGAGGATAAGGAAAACGAACGCATGATCGTTTACGCGCCGATCGCGCAAAAGCCAGCGGAAGGCGCTGACAAACTCGCGGAGACGCTCCTCGCAACCAACTACATCTTCGAAGCGACGAATGGTGCGACTATAGCGCTCAACCTCGAAGAAGGGGCGTATGTTCTTCAAAATTCGTACGATCTCATTCGTCTTGATATCGAGGAGTTCCTTTCAAAGATCGAAGCGTTCGTCAATAAGGCTGAAGATCTTCGTAATTTGATTGAGGATTTTCGCCCGGTCGCGGAGGCGACGATCGCAGAGGCGGAAGAGTCTTTCGCGGAAATGAACGAGGCGGAAGATTTTATCCGAGTCTGAAATTTTTGTAACCATAATAGTATTCGTTCGTATACAGGATGTAAAACGAAAGGAACAAAGCAATGTCTATCCAAGTAAATACACAAAATGCAAATAAGATTTTAAACCACTTCTCTAACTTCGCCAAGGAAGAAATCGCCAAGGGTAATAAGGGTTCGATCGCTTACTTGTTCCCGGGACATACCAATCGCGCCATCCATGTCCTCGATAAGCCGATTTTCGCTTCTGCCAAGCAAGGCCTTGTTTTCCGTAGTGATAACGATAAGATCGCCAACAATTATACGCGTAAGATTTTCATGGCCAGTATCGCCGCGCGATTAGGATGTAAGTTAAATGATTTGCCGAAGATATTCTTGTGGGCGGATAAGTATTCCGATCTTAAGATCAATGATTTCGGTAAGGGGCGTCCTTTGACCGCCCGTCGTATTCAGTCGATTATGAGCGCGGTTGAAGCGATTGAGTCGAAGTATATCGAGAAGCAAGGATTGTCGAATGGTGAATCGGTATTGCATCTGGCGGAGAGAGAGTTGCTATTGGAGGGGCTTTCCGGAAACGTTTCGTTTGGTAGGGATGCGTTTAAGATTGGACTAGATGATTATGATTCCAGTGCAGATATCAATTCTCTGCGCGGCGAAGAACAGGTCTCGGAGTATTATTCCAATGTCGTTGGAGGTAATAGAAGAATCGGAGCGGGTATTGAACATAGGGGCGCGCCCGAATTCCATATGAATGATACGAATACAAAGTGGATGCGGAGAATCAGGGACTTGAACGATCCTACTTATAAATCGCATATGAAAAAATATAAAGCTTCCGAAACAAAAATAATTAATAAAGCGGTTAACGACGATTTCTCATATGATAAAAGCAAATTAACAGATAATGAATTGGAAGCGATTAGAAACACTTCTATAACCAAGTATGTTAATGATCAGCCGGTAACTCGCACGAAAAAGGAATTCGTTGATGCGGTTGTTAAACGTCTGTGTGAAATAGAGGATAATAATCATTTAGGAGAATTCGGTAAAAAGTTTACTGAAGAGAGAAATAAGGCTCGCTATGAAGAATTCTGGAACGACTACAAGGAGAAAGTCATAGCTCGAGTAAAAGCCGAAGGCGGTGATTTAAAGGCGGAACTTCTTAAAGCCGAGAAGGATTTCAAGGCGCACTTCTGGGATTCTCATACCGTTATCGTTGAAGGAAAAGCAGTACATCAGGGCGATGTGCTAATCCAAGAACTCGATGAAATGGACCGTAAAGTGAAGCAGCAAGAGATCGAAGACGGTGATTACGAAGAAGTTCAAGAGAATATCTATTGATTAAGCGAACGCGGCGAGTTGAGACGTGAGTGGAGAAGGTGAACAATCACCGCTGGGTGGGCAGCAACAAGACTGCTATTTCGGCAGAAGAGAACCGAGCCGTCCGCACCGCGCTCTATGACGCGATCAAGAGCGAGGTCGGACGCGTTTTCGGAAACGGAGATCCCGCGGCGAATCGAGCAATACGAACAGCGCTTAAGAGACATTAATTCGGCAAGAGCCGAAGATTTTCTTGCTCTCGCGATGGCGTTAGATACAGAACCTTCGAACTTGTTGGAAAGATTGTAACCTTACGAAAGTTCGTGCGTATACAGGGCAAAATATGATACAATATACGTATTGGAGATAAGAGTATGATCGACATTTCAGCATTGAATCAGTTCGTTTCGATTGCCACCAGCGCGACTGTCGCCGGTAATGACCGCATTACGCTTACGAAGAACGCGCAAACGAACACCGCGACGATGGGAAGCGTAACGACCAATGCCTTTTCGCGTTTGATGGAGAGAACCTTCCGTACGGCGAACACCAAAGAGAACTATAGAGATATTCGTCAGCAGCTCGTCAATGTGCTTACCTCGCTCTTCGACATTGACAATCCCTCGCAGCTTCCGCTTTCGGTTCGCAAAGCTTTCGTTTCCGGCGAGATCGTTTGCGGGAAGCCCTTGACGAAGCGCCGCCTTGACGCTGTCCTCTCCGCCACGCAGCAAGCGCTTGGCTTTGATAGGGGCGTCGCGGGCTTAAAGGAACTTCAAAAGGTCGCCGCCATGCGCGCTACCATCGAAAAGGTAGTCGCTTCGGCTTACAAGAAGCCCGCGGATGCCGAGATTGTCATTGCCGAGCCGAAGAAGGAAGCCAAAAAGCTGGGTGAAGGTGAAGGTCGTGGCCATTGGGATATCAATTGCAAATGGGTATCTGAAGAGGTCGATGAAGATGAACTTTATTGGACGGAAGACCAAGATGATGGGATAATAGAGGCCTTGACGGCTGAAGATATCCCGGAAGATGCCGGTTTTACCGTTGATGAATTAAAGCGGTTTTATACCGAAAATTATAAGCAGGATCTCGGCTACTTCAAGACGCAGGCCGCGGCGGAATCGAAGCGCGATGAAATTCACAAAATTACGGAGGAATACAAGAATGATGCTAAGCGCGCCGAAAGCGCCGATGCTTTGATTAAGTATAGCGCCTATGAAGGAAAGATAAAAACCATCACTATGTTCCTTACGCTTGATGATGATAATGTCTTGGCGCATGTGATGAAAGCGGCCATAAAAGACAATGAGAATATTATCAGAAGCGAGAGATCCACTCCTGATGAAAAGAAGCGTGCGCTTGAGTTTTTCGCCAAGCTTAAGGCGCCTAAGTTTGCGGTTGTTTTTGATCCGACTTCGCGCACGAACAAGGTCCACGTTGTGCAGCAGGAACTTGTTAATCTTATCAAATCGTTTGACGACGAGTTGGTTAAGATTACTTATAAAGAAAAGATGAAAGGGATCAAGAACGGGATCGATAAATATATCGATGATAAGATCAATGCTTTGCCGAAAGAAGCGGAAGAGGGAAAGAAAAACCTGAACGATATTCGCGAGAAGATGCACGGCATCGCCAAGCGTCTTTGCCCCTTCGGATCGGCGATGAAAGATCTCATGAGGGCCATCGGAACCCACGTTCAATACCTCGAGGAGGTGGCGACGAAAATGCCTCATTATGCTTCCGAGGAAGCGACTATCACCGATACATTTGATGATTTGCTCGGCAATAGGGACGACAATATTAAGGACGAAGTCTAAAGGATGATGACCGAATATGGGGCTTAAAGAATTAGTGGATGGATTTGCCGCGAACCTTGGAATCGAAGGCCTTGCCTTGAATTCCGAGGGTTTTGCCGCGCTTGTCGCCGACGATATGACCATTCGGATTACCGAGCATGAGGATGGTCGTCGGTTTCTTCTGGAAGGCGAAATCGGTGAGCCGCCGCCGGAAGGGCAAGATAGGCTTGATCGTGCGATCTTGAAGATGAATTCTTCGATCATGAGCTCCCAAGGTTTCTCGGTCGCTATCGATAGCGAGGATAAATATGTCCTCGTCGCGCTCTCCGACTACGAAACCCTGACGCTCGAGCCGTTTGCCGAAAAAATCGAGAGCTTCCTCAATGAACTAGAGCGCCTTCGCGGACTCTTAAGCGAATATACTCCGCTCGCGGGCGACTTATCGAAGGCGGAATGCGCGTCCATCGCCGAATACGAACACGCGATTATGGACGGCTTCCTGCAGGCATAAGAAAGACAATCGTATTATAGTTTCGCTTGGGTATGATTGTAACCTTACGAAAGTTCGTGCGTATACCAGGTAAAAGTGCACGTATAAGGAGGGGCGAAGATGGAGGTAATTTCCGGTTTGGGTCATAAAGCGGTTACACCCCCGCCTCAGGCGGCGGAAGTTCCCCCTCAGAGGGGAATCGCGGCAATCGGCGCGGCGATCAAGGCGCTTAATGTCATCTTCGATACGAGTAAAGAAAAGTCGAGGGCGCTTTCTCGACTTTCCAATTCTCTCGCCAAGGCGTCCGACGCGATGAAAGTCAAGGATCCCGAGGAGGATAAGGAGCGGGTTGAATCGCTTCTCGAGGCGGAGATGAACTCAATCGGAGAAAGCGTGATTCGCGCTTGACTGTGTTGACCCAAAGAGGGCAAATTTGGTATAATGTAACCTAAGGAATACTAGGTATATGGCAAATACTGCAGAACAGATCGGGCGAGTCGCCGTTGCTGAAGATCGATTCATGGCGAACTGGGGAGTAAAAGTCTACGACTACTCCCATAGGGGCGTACATGTCGACCTTCAGGATATGCTGGTTTCGATCGCTCAGCGCCGAGCGCTGGCGATCGAGGACGAAGTCATTCCTTTGCAGAAGATCATCTCGAAACGTAACGAGAGACTGCAGAAATACGGCACGGTTCTCTCTAAGCTGACCGAGCTTCAAACTCAGTATGCCGGAGAAGATACCTCGGGTAAATCCGTTTCGCTTTCCGGCGTTATAAACAGTTCCTTTACCGCCGATGACTTCAACGCGATCATGAAGACGGTCGGTTACGACGGTGTCGTTACCGGATCGACGCTCTCGATGAGCAAGGCGGCAGTCGAAGGCGCGGTCGCGCGTATCAAGTCGAACATCGACGAGATGAACAACGCCGCGCAGAAGGACATGACTAGACTTCAGGCCGTGGTCGATCGCCGCGACGAGTCGTTCTCGACGGCGACTACGCTCATGACGAGCGTCTCCGATACGAGATCGTCGACGATCAAGAACTTGTAAGACAATGTCGCAGATTCAACCGATAAGTTTGGCCGATAACAGCCTCGGAATTCAAGAGTGGGTGACCACTAAGGAAGGCGAGACTTTCCTTCGGCATGACGACGTCAAGCTCACGGATGTAAAGCTCTATAATTACGCGGGGCTCGAGAACCTTACGCTCGGACAGCTCGCGAATGCGATCTGCGTGCATGTCGGCGTCGCCCTCGAAGACCAGTCGGTCAATAAGATGAACATCATCACGATGAACGCGCGGCGTCTCAAGGCCGCGGCGAAAGTTCTCGAGACCGTCGTCTCCGGCGAAGCGAACTATTCGACTGTGCTCAATATGCCCGGCTACGAAGGGATGACTTACGCGAAATTCCTGACGGATGTGATGAAGTTCACCATCAGCACGCCCAAACAAGAGGGCCAGCTTCCGGAACTACTCGATACGTACGAAAAGCGGATGAAGGTATACGCCGCGATGAAGGAAAAGGTGACGGCCGACGCGACCGCGTCCCAGCAGGACATGGTCGACCTTCAGACGTATATGTCGAGGCGCGATGTCGCGTACTCGACTTCGTCGAATTTGATACGAAAGACCGGCATGACGATCCAGCAGACGGCGTCGGCATGTAAATAAAGGGAAAAGCTATGGATTTTGATACAAGTGCGATAACGCTTTCGTTAAAGAACGCCCGGACCGGTAAGGCCTTGACGGCGAACGTTTATGACGTCACTTTCGCGGACGGCTCGAAGCGTTCGATGTCGATAGCGCAGTTAGTTATGGCGATCTGTCTCGAGCGCGCGACGGAAATGGAAGGTGACGTCGTCGATATCATGGAGCAGATGGCGCGAGTCACCGCGAACATCGAGGCGATTTCCGATATCGAGAAGAGACTCCTTGAACTTAAAGACGGCGATAACCTCGGTATGCTTATCGGCTCTTGGTCGATCGCTTACGAAGACGCTTACGGCATAACTCATGAAGAAACGTTCACGAGCGCGCAGACAGTGCTCAACAATCTCGGGATTGCCGCGACGAACGCGTCTTCGATCGATTCGATCATCGACAATATCGAGTCGAAGCTCGATGAACTCAATACGACGAGCCAGGAGCAGATGATTACCTTGCAGTCGCAGACGAATAAGCGCGACCAGTCGTATGAAATGATATCGAACGTGGTCAAGTCGCTCTACACGGTCATGACCGGTGTTGCGAATAATGTGTGAGTTAGGTGTAGGTAGTAGGTGTAGATAGAGGTTGAGAAATTAAGGTGAAGAGAATAGGGTTAATATTGGCGATGATGATTGCGGTTGGCGCCAGTGCGCCGGCCGCAGAGGTGACGCCTTATTCCCAGATTATCGATTTTAACGATACTTCATCGTCAGCCTATACATTAACCAATGGTATTTATCGCATACCTTCCAGCTTAACTCGTACTTCAACTTATGGTTGGGATTGCCTTCAGGTCGCAGAGAAGAATACGGCGGTAATTTATATTCCGCGTGGGGTAACCTTAGAAGTGAATGGCGGAGATGCCCGTCCTCCGTCAAAATCCGGATCTGAAGGAGGCAGTGATCTCGGCGAAAAAGGTGATAAGATTCACCGTTTGGCAGGTGACTATGGTGGCGCCGGTATTTTCGTACCTACGAATTCGACTTTGATCGTGACCGGCGAAGGTACGCTTATCGCCCGAGGCGGTAACGCGGCGGATGGCATGAAAGGGTTTAAGGCGGATGACGCGGTACTTACAAGAAATAAACAAAAAACAGGTGGCGGCGGAAAAGGCGGCTGGGGCGGCGGCGGCGCCGGCGCGGCGATTGGAGGTAGAGGCGGACACGGCGGCGAGCCTGGAGAGGGTATCTTTCCCTCAGAGATCGATGAATGGGATTATGATATTTGGGAAGATTTGACTTCGGGTAATAATAATAAAGACGGAAATCCCGGTTCGGTCGGAGGAAACGGGTATTCGTCCGGTAATATTTATCTTCTTGGAACGATCGAAGTTCGATTAGCCGGCGGTAAGGCGGGAACTAATGGCGGCGAAGCCGGCTCGTACACTGGTGGCGATTGGGATTATTGGTCTAACGACTGGTTTGCCGGACCAGGAGGCGGAGGAGGTGGTGGCGGCTCGGGAATGGGCGTCTCTTACGCGATCGGCGGCGGCGCGGGCGGCGGCGGCGGTGGCGGTAGCGGCGCCACCGGGCACTTCTCGGTTTTCGATGATCATGAAGACCAAGGCTATACCGTAAGTCAATCTTATGTTAGAGGCGGCGGCGGCGAAGGCGGCAAGGGTTTCGTTAATGGTAAGGAAGGCCTTAAAAATCCGAATGCTCAAGACCAGATTAATAAACGCAAAACTGGCGGCGTAGGTAAAGAATTCGTTGCCGGTAATAACGGCGGCGCGGGTGGCGTACAGGGCGAAAACGGTAAAGATGGAAAACTATTCATCATGCCCACGGTTACCAATATCGTTTGCGAGGTCGATAAACAAGCGATATATTCGACTTATACCGTCCCGACCAACGGTTTCGAGTGTATTCAGTATAAGCTTACCTTCCAAATTACCGGCGATCAGATAGAAGTCGTCAAACAGCCACTCGGTTGCGCGTATCCCGTCCGTCAGACTCCGCATCGTGACGGTTACGAGTTCCTCGGTTATTTTACCGGCCGTAACGGTACCGGGGATATGTACTACGATAAAGACTGCAATTTCGTTCAGGACTTCGTCTATAATCGATGCGAAGCGCAAACCCTTTACGCGTCTTGGCAGCTTCAGGGGCAAGTAGATGAACATATCGTCGTCGAAAGCGGCGTTACGCTCGAATGGGACGGCACGATCGATAATCAGAATTTGATGCAGCCGACGGATAAGGGCGGTAATCTCAACCTCTTTACAATCGAAAAAGGCGGTAAGCTTATCCTTAAGAACGTCTCCGTCGCAGGTTCAGATAAGGGTCTCGATAGCGTTATCAAGAATTTCGGAGAATTGATTGTTTCCAACTGCGTCTTCCAAAATAATTATTCGCCTTTCGGGACAGGCGCGGTATATCGCGATAAGCCGGGCGCTAAGGCGGTCTTTTACGGCTGCTCATTCAAGGGTAATTCAGCGATCGAAGGCGGCGTCATTTCCGCTGAAGGTTCGTCCGTTTCGGTAGTGTCTTCGTCGTTCTTCGGTAACTTTACGACCATCGAGTCCGACGATAATTCTCAGTTGGAAGGCGCGGCGATTTTGGCGATCGACGGGGCTAAGATCAATGTCGTCGGTTGTACTTTCGCCGACAATAAGTGCAATACCGAATTCAAGGTCGGGACAAGTGAACGCGGACGTAATGTCGCTTTGTTCGGTCCGTCGAGCACCTATCCCACAAAGGCGCAATTCCTCAACAATATCAGTATCGGCGGGAATACCGACAACGATAATTCAGCGAGTCTCTATTTGTCCGAGGGAACGTGTACGATTACGGCCGAGAGCAATTTCTGTCGTAAAGAAGCGGATAGTGTACTCGGGCCGGTAATCACTCGCAAGATCAGCGGTGTCGAGCATGTCGCGAGGCGTCCGCTCGAGATCGCGCGCACAGGAGGCGCGGCAGATAATCTTTATCATAACGGTGATTTCACCGACTTTGCGATCGGGAAGAAGAGCGGTATCTCCGAATTCATTGCCGCGGATCAGTTCGGTCAGCATCCGATCGAAGGATGGTACGGCGCGATTACCGGTAATACGCTTCAGTATCTTATCAATAACACGCCCGAGGGCGGTACGCTCGTAGTTCCCGAAGGGCGATATGATCCCGTATATGTCGATAAGACGATTCATATCGTGGGAGAAAATCGCGAAAATACTTATGTCGACGGTGAACTTTTGGAGTCGTGCGTGACAATCAAGCCGAGCGGCGCTAATTGCAGTTGGACCGATTTCATGTTTTTCCAAGGCAAGGGTACGAACGGCGGCGGCATTTCCGCGCCTGAGTCGTATGGCGCGTTCGTCACCAACTGCGTCTTCTCGTATTGCTCCGCCACGAACGGCGCGGGCGCGGCGTATCTTAATACGGCCTCGCAGTGCGTATTCGATCAGTGCGTCGCCAATACGGACGGCGGCGGAATTTACAAGGCGAAGTTAGTCGATCGTTCGTTATTTGTAAATTGTATCGCGGCGGAACAGGGCGGAGGATTATTCGGGGTTGATGAAGTAAGAGCGTCATTGATCTCGCAGAATAGAGCCAAGCGCGGCGGCGGCGGTTACGATTCGAAGTTCTATAACTGTACTTTCGATCGTAATGTCGCTTATGACGGCGAAGCGTGCTATAACGCGGTCGGCAACTCGCGGCTTACCGGATGCCTCCTCTATAACAACACGCTTCCTACCAAACAGAGTACTGATGCTTACACTTTCAATAATGTTCGAGTTTCGGCTGAATATAAGGCCGATAAATTCTACGATGCGCCGAGAGATTTCCATCTTAAGATGAAGAATTATGACGAACGCTACAACACGCGTACGTTGGTGGACCATAGTAAGATTTGCTTAAGCAAGGATGATACGGACACTACAAATAGAGCCGAAAATGAAAATTGGCTGGATTTCGAAGGTAATCCGCTGGTCAGCCGTCATTCGCTTACCGGAGAGAGATTCATGTACGCCGGCTGCTACGCTTACGCGCCGTACAAAACTTCGGGCATGGTCGTAACGGGGACGGAAGAATGGTACGATAACACGAACGCGATGACCTCGCTTAGAGAGGCGATAGAGGCGGCTTTGAACGACCCCGCGTATATGACTAACGAGGTCGCTACCGTCACTTTCAGCGATAAGCTGACGGTGAATGATAAAGATACGGCGATTATTCTTACGCTTGGGGAGTCGCAGATCGAAGTCGAGGCGTTCACTAATCGTACGCTCGTAATCGAAGGTCCGACCGATCGCGCGGTAGCGATTAACGGAAACGCCGCGTTCCGCGCTTTCCGTGTCTTCCCGGAGAACAATCTTAAGGTGAAGAACTTGATTTTCCAGAATTGTGTCGGCGCGACCCAAGGCGCGGCGCCTAATCCGCCTATGCATGGCGGCGCGATCTTGAACTACGGTAATCTCGACGTTACGAATTGCGTCTTCGTGGCTAACAGCTCCGGCCTCAGTAACAATCAACCGGCCGGCTACGGCGGCGCGATTGCGACGATGTCGGGCGGTAATACGAGTATTAAGAATTCCAGTTTCGCATATAACCGCGCTCAACGCGGCGGCGCGCTATACGCCGACAAGAACACGAAGACCGACGTCTTCTTCTCGACCTTAGGCGAAAATATCGCTATCGGAACGGGCTCTATCGGGACGGACGGCGGCGCGATCGCCTCGGATATCGTCGAGACGAATAATATGGCGAACGTGACGCTCGTCAACTGCACGCTAGTCGGAAACTCCGTACCGGCGAGCTCCGGTACCGGCGGCGCGATTTCGGCTCACACAGGCCTCTATTTGCTCGATTCGATCTTGCTCGGAAATACTTGCGGTGGCGTTACGAACGATTTGGCGCTGGCAGGGACGATTACCAAGAACGGCGGGGCGCATATCATTTCGTCGGTCATCGGCTCTAAAACCAAGGAGTCCATTGCCGTCAAGTATACGAATATCAATCTCTATGAACCGGAAGAGCTCGCGCAATTCATCTCGACGACGAACGCGGTTCCATCCGATACTGTCTTGCCGCATATCACTTATCCGGTCTCCCAACGTATGGATGATGTGCCGGTTAAGGTTATTTGGTCCGAAAAGGACAATGCGCTTGGGTATTATAAACCGGAATCTACGCGTCCGACGGCGATTCGCGGCGGAATTACGAGCTTAAGCAGAAACGGCGTAGTCTTCTCGGCGGACCAGACCGGCGCGGAGATAGAAGCGAATAAGCCTATTTTCGGCGCCACGATCAAAGTCGCACAACCGGAATTCGATAGAAAAGAGGAAAAACCGGAAGAAGAGGGCGAGCCTGAGAATCCGGAAGATCCTACAGTAGCCGCGAAAGTGATCATTACCGATTATCTCGGCAATCAAGTCGGCTACAAGACCGCAGAGGAAGCTATCGTCGCGTTCAAGCCGGGCGATAAGATCGAAGTGGTCGACGAAGAAGATGACGATTCTAAAGATGCGCTTGATGCGGCGCTTTATACGAAGTATGAATCATTCGCTAAAGATCATCCTTGGTTCGATTTCGTTGCGACCGATGACTTTATGTCCTACTCCGTTACGCTTAACGACGAGGCGAAGCCGGTTGCTGGCGATTTGGAAATCGAATACAGCCCCGACGAAGTCGCAGTCAGGACTTTAGAAAATATGAAACCGGGGCTTTGGTATGCGCTCGGAGTTTCCGATTCGCCGGCCGGTCCGTTCGTGGCGACTAAATGGATTATGGCGAAAGAGGACAGTTTCGGAGAGAAGCTCGATTCGCAAGAACCGTTATCAGCCCCGAAGAACGGCGCGAGCGGGTTCTATCGCGTTATCGTCGCTCCGTATCCGCCGGTGGAGAAATAGGCGTAGGGAAAAGGTGTAGGTGTAGAGATGGATAGATCGATTAGAATTTATTTGATATTAAGCTTGATCGTGGGTTGCGCTCAGGCTTGGGCGGGCTTGCCTAATAAGGGTAAGCTTACGAGCGGTACTTCACAAGTAAAACTCCAAGAGGGTGTCTATACTGTTGATGGTAATGTTACGATTAATGTAGGTGGATCTTCTAGCGGTGTGATTCTAAGCAATAGTAAAGCCGTTATTTTCCTTAAAAAGAATTCTAAGCTTACAATTAAAGGTGGTGATGCTAACGGTAAGACGGGCGCAGGAGCAGGCCTTCGCGTTATGTCGGGTGATACGTTGGTAATTACAGGCCAAGGTACTGTTGAGGCGACCGGTGGTAGCGCGGCTAAAGGTCAGGATGCACTTACTGACAATGAGACAGGATATACTAATTCCGATCAGGTGCGTGGCGGTAAAGGCGCAACCGGTGGTTATGGCGGTGGCGGTGCAGCTGCCGGTATCGGAGGATTCGGCGGCGATGGCGGTAAAGGCGGTAGCGGCGGCGGCAGTATTTATAAGGCTTGCGACCACGACTGCGACACTAATGGTAACGGAGGAAGTTCCGGTAGTAGTGGCAATAATGGTACGGGTATGGGTACGCTTTATGTTCTCGGAACCACCCAAGTAAAAGGAAATGCCGGATCTGCTGCTGCCGGCGGAAGCGCATCCTCCACACGAGGTGGCGAAACATACACCTGGACTTATAAGTACACGGCCGGTGGTGGTGGCGGCAGCGGCGGCGGTGGTGGTGGCGGTAAAGCTTACGCGATCGGCGGTGGCGCCGGTGGTGGTGGCGGCGGCGGCGGCGGCGGCTCCGGCGGACTTGATTGGACCGGCGCGGGTACAACTATGTATCAACCGAAGGGCGGACAAGGTGGCGGTGGCTCCGGTGGAGCGTCGTCCGGAAGTTCCGGTGGAGGTTCGCGTAGTAACGGAACATACTCGGATCGCGATTCGACCGGTGGCGGCGGTGGCTCCGGCGGTAGTGGCGGAGGACTTGGTAGTGGCGGGTCGCTATATGTAGCCTCTACTGCAAGCGTAAGCGTGAAGTCGGGCGATAGTATTCAGCTCACACAAGCGACAGCTACAACTCATGACTTTATCACGTATACAATCACCTTTGCCGATCCGGACAATCAACTCACTACTAAGCCGGAAGCGATTAAGGCTTATTTAGGCCTTGAAATGAAGCAGGAGAGTCTTCCGTCCGTTTGTAAAGACGCGAATCTTTGCGTCGCGGGTTGGTATACCGAGAAGAACGGCAAAGGGGTTAAGTACTTCGACCAAATCGGCAAGAACGTTCAGCCGACGTACGAGGTAGTAGGAGATCTTACGCTCTATCCCTATATCCGTAGCGCGGATTTGCTCTCTACAGGAATTTTCGTTAACGGCGAAGAAGTCGATCCTAGTACAGGGAAGGTAAACGGCGCGGGATGGAAATACGCCGACAAGATGATCAGTTTTACGAACGAAGACGGGACGTTTACTATCAGCGGTACGAATCGTATCAATACCGCTTCGCTTTATATTGAAAAGTCCGCGAATCTCGTATTCGAGAATTTGGAAATTATTACGACTACTCCCTTCGAGAACGGAATCGTGATGGTTACGCCTGATACCAAGGCCAATATCGAGCTTAAGGGGCAAACTACCTTGAACGCGCTCGACGCTAAAGATATGACGGCGATTCATTGCCCCGTCGGCGCGTCGGTACATATTCTTTCGAAGGAAGATCGCGGCGTCAAGTCGGTTTCGGAGGCGGCGATTCCCGAGATCGAAAGCGAGGGAGTGGCAAGTCCTCAATTATTCGCGCGGGGAGGCGAAGGGGCTGCCGCGATCGGCGGTAAAAAGAACGAAGCATCCGGCAATATCACGATCGAGAACTGCAACCTTCGCGTTGATTCGAAGACGGATTCGGTCGGTATCGGCTGCGGACTACTTGACTCGGCGGAGGATGTCGGGAAGGCGGATATCATTACCTTTATCGGTTTCCCCATTTTGAGCAACTTCAAGACCGGCGTCGCGGTATCGCAGCTTCGTCCGAGCATTTTGCCGCGTCCGCATAACGAGTATAGCAGAGCGCTATTCCCGCACGAAGGCTCCGCTAACGACAACTGCTTCTTCGTTCCGACGGGATGGCTTAAGTATACGTATAAGTCCGGAACGCCTCAGCGATGGACGACTTCGCATAACGCGACACATAACAAATCGGAGGAATGGAAATGAAGAATCTGATTGTTATTTTTATATGCTTTTTCGCAAGCGCCTTACTGGCGTATGACGAATGTACTGGGGATAATGGAGACTACTTTAAGTATGAAAAAGATTCCGATGGAACGGGCATTATATTGAGAAAAGCTACGGTGACAGATGAATCGATTTTTAATGGGACGCTAGAGATACCTGATGTGCTATCTATTGACGAACAAAGTTTGCCCGTCACGATTATATGTGATAATGCCATCTCCAGTAAGGCGATAAAGGAAGTTTATATTCCAAAATTCGTTAAAAAGTTCGAGGCCGCTGCGTTTGGCAAGAACAATATAACAAATGTCATTTTCGCGTGTGATAAACCCATTTTGGGAAATGGGTGGGCCGGTTCTCTTGACCCGGAGAAATGCGTGCTTTCGATTCTACCCTGGGCGAAGGGGTGGGGGACTTTGCCCGGTACTTTATCGGATCCACGATATGAAGACGGAGAACTTGTTTATGAGCCGATTTTCAATATCGTCTCGACGGCGATGGATCCCGATTGTATCGTGACGATTTCTCCGGAAGGCGGCGCGTTTCGCGAACATGAAGCTATAGAGATATCCTTAACTCAAATGGTCGTTCCCGAGGAGCCTGGAATCGTGGTGAAGATTTTTTACACCACCGACGGATCCGACCCCGACGAGAAGTCGTCAGTCTACACGGATTCTCCGTTCTGGCTTGAAGAAACCGCTACGGTCAAGGCATATCTCGTGGTTTATCAGCTCGGTAAGAATGACGAAGAAATCTTACTTAAGATCGGACCGACCGCATCGGCCTCGTACCAATTCCCGCAGCCGAACGGCGGACCTTATACGGAAGAGGTTGACGGAATAACTTGGACATATATGGTTAAGAACGGTAGCGCCATTATCGAGCGAGTTTCTTTCGAAAAGCCGGCCGTTCCGGTCGAGACCGCAGGGGAATTCGTGCTTCCCTCCGAGCTTGGGCTTCGTTCCGTAACCGGTATCGGCGTTTCGGCGTTCGAGCGCTGCCGTTATTTGACGAAGGTGACGTTCCCAGATACGATTTCGACGATCGCCAGTTTCGCGTTCAAGGATTGTCTGCGCCTGAAGGAGCTCGACTATCAAGGCGGAAATCCCGAGGTCGATCTCGCGGCGTTCGACGGTTGTCCTTTGAAGGTTGAGCCCTTGCCATCGATCAAGGTCAAGGTCGCGCTCCCGATCGAGATTCAAGCCGACGACGAAGGTGATATCGAACTTCCCGAGAATTGGCTCGATTTGATGGCCGAAATACACGGCGGGGAAACCTGGAAGACGCAGTTCACCGATCGCTTCGGAGAAGTGACTGCCGATACGCTTAAGAAAGAAACCGGTAAGGTCGATTGCGCGGGTAATCGCTTGCAGGTTTGGCAGGAATATGTCGCGGGCACGGATCCGCTCGACGCCGAGAGCAAACTCCTCGCGTCCGTCGAAATGACCGACGACGGCCCCGTCATCACCTGGACGCCCGACCTCTCGGAGAAAGGTCGCGTCTACACGATTTACGGAATGAAGAACTTGACCGACAAGCAGAAGGCGACGGACGTGACGGCGATGACGCCGGGAGAAATAAAGGCCGCGGGCTATCGCTTCTTCTTCATGTCCGTTCGACTCGCCCCGGAGGAAGTAAGCGAATAATGAACGCGGCAATCGAGAGATTCGTAAAGGCTATCGGCTATCCGATCGATGAAATCGAGCGGGCGGAGGGGCCGGTTTCGCTTTTGGTCGACGAGTTGACGATTAAGGTGATCGAAGATCGCGGCGATTTGATCTTGAGGTTCTCACTCGGTTCGATCGAAGAAGTGAACGCCGCGGATATCCTCGGTTTCGCCGCGGGAAGAGTTTTGAAGGAAGCGGCAGTCGTCGCGTTCGATCCAGCCTTAGGCGAAGTCTTCCTTTGGCAGAAGCTCGCGGCGAAGTCGAGCGAGAACGCCGCGGTGGACGCGTTCGAAAGATTCATGACGTCTTGTGAATGGTGGAAAGCGGCTATCGGCGCCGAGCTTTCCAAGCCGAAAGAGAGAGTCGCCGACGAATTTATGAGGATCATGCCATGAAAAGAAGAGAGTGGTTAGTAAATAGTGCAAAGTGGTTAGTAGGACTCATGGTTGCAATGGCAACCTTCGGGTCGGTTGCCGCGGAGATTCCGTGGAGACTCGAAACGTATACTTTAACCGCGCGTGAAATGAACCTTCGCGAAGCGCTCGATACTTTCGGCGTCGCCGAGGGTATTCCCGTGATCGCGTCGGAGAGGGTCAACGGCAGCTTCTCCGGAAGCTTCGTCGACGTTCCCGCGTCGGAATTCCTCGACCGCCTCGCGACGATGCACAACCTCACGTGGTATTACGACGGCGCTTCGCTTTACGTCTATAGCGCGGGCGAAATCTTCACGACTTTGACCGATCTTCAGTATATGAAGGCGACGGACGTCAGAGCGCTTTTGAAAGAGCTCGGCGTCGAAGACGCGCGCTTCCCGATCAAGACGGCGATGAACGACGAGATCATCATGGTTTCGGGTCCGCCGAGATACGTTCAGATCATCCTCCAGACGATCGAACGCGCCGATCGCCTTAAAGAGCTTCGCACCTTCAACGAAATCGATACGCGAATCTTCCCGCTGAAGCATACTTGGGCCGACAACGTCAATCTCCAGGTTACCGGACCCGAGACGACGAGTCAGATCAAGGGTATCGCGCAGATGCTTCAGGAGATCATGGTCAATTCTTCCGTCGGTAATCTGAAGGAAGCGTCCGAGACGAATAAGGTCGACTCGGCCGAAGCTCGCGTCAACGAAACGACGAACGTTTTTCAGCCGATCATTCGCGCCGAGAACCGTCTTAACGCAGTCGTCGTTCGCGACTCGGTAACGCGCATGCCGATGTACGAAAAGCTCATCAACGACCTCGATCGTCCGCAGAAGCTCGTGGAGATAGCGGTCACGACCGTCGAGATGACGAAGAAGAACGCGCTCGATTGGCAGCTTTCGCTCGCGGTTACCGGCTCGCATCATAGCGATATGAATATGGGCGCGGGGCAGAACGTCTCGAACCTCTTCACTCCCGCGACGATGGCCGGCAAGGGTCTCGCGGGCGCGTTCACCTATCTCGGCGATAACGTCGACGTTTCCGCTTCGTTGCAGGCGCTCAGACAGAAGGGGAAGGCGCGCGACATTTCGAGAACGTCGCTTTTGACCTTGAATAACATGGCGGCGGAACTCTCCGATACTCAGAGCTATCACGCTCGCGTCGTCGGCACGGAAGTCGCGAATCTCCAGGAAGTGAAGGCCGGAACGCGCCTCGGCATCAAGCCGCGCGTCGTCATGCCCTCGGATACGAATATGCCGATTCGCGTTTGGCTTACGCTCGAACTTCAGGACGGCGGCTTCGAGTCGATCTCGGTCGATTCGATGCCGATGACGAGACAGTCGACTTTGGAGACGCAGGCGTCGGTCCTTAACGGGCAGTCGATTCTTCTCGCCGGCTACTTCCGCGATATCCGCGAAGAGGCGGGCTGGGGGATTCCGTATCTCCGCGATATCCCGCTTCTCGGCTGGCTCTTCGGCGGCTCTTCGACCAATAAGGAAACGGTTCAGCGCCTCTTCATCATCACGCCTTATGTCCTCGATATCGGCCCGGGCGAGACCGTTCGCGAACAGGCCGCTCGCGCTCGCAACATCTCGTTCGAGGAGCGTCTCGACCATGATCGTAAGCTCGACGACGAAGCGAGCGAGGAGCGCGATATGAAGATCGAGGAAGAAGATAAAGTCCGCACCGACAACTTCAACGATCGCATGAAGCGCGAAAAGAAAGAGGCCAAGTTCCGCGAAGAGAAGCGTCAGGCCAAGCGCAAGGACGCGAACAAGGAGTGGAAGAAGGACTTCGACCAGCGCCATGAGGCTTGGGAAGCGGAACGTAAAGCCAAGGAGCAAGAAGAAAAGTAAATGAACTTCGACTCGGCACAAGTGATGAGACAAGTCCTGCAGGCAGGGCGTTACGACGCCCTGCAGACGCAGGCTTTCACTCCTCACCAGGTCAATAAGGCCGCGATCGAGTCGGGTCAGGCGATGGGCTTCCACCTCGAGGTTATGGAAGATCCGATGCAGGAGCTTCAGGATTCGATGGAAGAGCTTTCGTTCCAGTTCGAAGAGAAGGAAATGAAGACGGCGGGTACGAGAAAGTTAGGCGAAAAGAATTCGATTCGCTCGGCGTACCTCACCGCCGTCGATAGCTGGAAGGAAGTCATGCCCGATATGCCGGGCGGCGAATATATGGAAAGAATGCGCCGCCAGCTGAGGAACATGCAGCAGAGCGGACAGCTTCCCGACAGTAACGGCTTACTTAAGATGCTCGGTGAAGGGTCGAAGGATTCGGCTCATCAGTTCGCGATGCTCTCGGTTCTCGAACAGTCGCTCGTCGAAGGCGACGCGCAGCTTAAGGAACTCTTGGCGAAAACGAAGGCCGAGCTATTAGCCACTAAGGGCGACGAAATCAAGGCGGCGATCAACCTCGCGAACGAGATCAATCAGACCGCTTCGAGTACGAGCGAGATTTCCGAACTTCGCGAATTGTATCGCAGCGAAGTCCTCGGCTTCACGACTCCGCAGGCCTGCTTCCGCTCGCTCCTCGCTTCGCGCGGCGCGGGTAAGCTCGCGGAGTCGATCGACTTCCTCGTCAAGAGCTGCGGTATCGACTTGACCAGCCCCGAGCCGTCGCGCGTTCCGGAAGAATTAAGGCGAATCATGCTCGACCTTCAGTGCGTCAACGTCTTGACGGCGATGGTCGATAAGCTCAGTCAGCTTTCCAATCGCATGCAGATGCAGTTCGGCGAGCATTTGCTCATGAATATCGAACAGATGACGGGAGGAGTGCTCGATCTGACCGAAACCCAATTCGTCAATTCGGGACATATCGCGAGTTTCATCTCGAATCTCGGAATCATGCAGAACTTGGCGCAGCTTTGCTTCTGCACGGAGCTTCTTAACGTCTTCCGCGGCCTTTCCTCGCGCCTTTTCGAAAGCGAGAAGGATCGCCAAAGACTCATCGACGCGGGACAAGAACACCTCGACGGACTCGTTATGAACGAAGCGGAAGAAGACGAGAAACGTCAGAAAGGAGGCGAGGCGGCATGATGGCACCAGAATGGCTTAACGAAGTCGTCGCCGATTTCGGACGGCAGATGGGGCTTAACGGCTTCGCTTTGAACGAGCGCGGCACGGCGGGCGTTCGCTTCGAGAACGGAATCACGTTCCGCCTCGAGTACGCGAACGAAGCGCTTATGATGATCGTCGGCTTTATCCCGACGAACGCCGAAGATTTTCAGTCGTTCGCGGCGAAGCTTTTAACGGTAGCTCACTACGAGGCGGCGGGTTCCAAGGGTATTCGCGTCGGCTTCCTCAAGCGCTCCGGCGAGGCGATCGCTACCGCGCGCATATCCGAGCGCGAGTTGGACGTACCGAAGATGGAAGAGAAATTCGGCCTCATCTGGCAGACGGCGATGGAAACGGGGGCGGGTAGATGAGCATGAACGTCAAGCGCACAGCCCAAGCGGTAAGCTTCAATACCGGCATTTCGATGGCCGAGTATAACGAAATGCCCGCGGGGCAGACTCGCGGACAGACGCAGGGGCAGATTCTCCCCGGCTCGACGACGGTTTCCGAAGCGCTGAGCGGAGTCTTCCCGAAGGACCCGACGGTCGCCGCGCTCATTTTAGGACAGCTCGCGAACGAAGGGAGCTCGCCGACTTTGAGAACTTCGAACGGTTTCTATCTCGCTACCCGTAAGGCGATCGACGGCCTCCTCAAGAGAGGAACGCCCGTCTCGAATCGCGCGGCAGTGGAGCTAACGGCATTATTGGAAGACGCGGATCTCCTCGATATGTATCGCGCGTCGCTACTGGAGAGTTAAGACATGAAAAGCTTCAATATCACCGCCGGTATGGCCAAGTGGGGTGACCTCGTTCTCGCGGGTCTCTTGGTCTGCATTATCGGCCTTTTGATCGTTCCGCTACCGTCGCCCGTCGTCGACTTCTTGATCTCGCTCAATATCTGCATTTCGACGATCCTGATCATGCTCTCGATGTATCTGCCGAGAGCGCTGGCGTTCTCGACGTTCCCGTCGATGCTCCTTTTCACGACCTTGTTCAGACTCGCGTTGAACGTGACGACGACGCGTTGTATTCTTCTTCACGGCTCGTCCGATCCGAACGCTGCGGGTACGATCATCAATACGTTCGGTAACTTCGTCGTCGGCGGTAACTTCGTCGTCGGCGCGGTCATCTTCCTTATCATCACGATCGTACAGTTCGTCGTTATCGCGAAGGGCGCGGAGCGTGTTTCCGAAGTCGCCGCGCGCTTCACCTTGGACGCGATGCCCGGTAAGCAGATGTCGATCGACGCGGATATGCGCGCGGGAGCGATCGATCTCGAAACCGCGAGAAGCCGCCGCGCCGAGCTCGGTCAAGAGTCTCAGCTCTACGGCGCGATGGACGGCGCGATGAAGTTCGTCAAGGGCGACGCGATCGCCGGCCTTATCATCACCTCGATCAATATCATCGGCGGTATCATGATCGGCATGCTCATGTTCGGTAAGGACGTCGGTTGGTGCGTCAAGCGCTTCGGCATTCTCACGATCGGCGACGGTCTCGTCGGTCAGATTCCCGCGCTCCTCATCTCGATTACCGCCGGTATCATCGTCACGCGCGTCGGCGCCGAAAAGGCCAAGCCCCTCGGTCAGGATATCGTGAACCAGATCTTCGCGCAGCCGAAGGCGATTCTCCTCGGCGCGGGACTTCTCTTCTTGATCGGACTTATCCCCGGCTTCCCGAAGCTTCAGCTCTTCGGCCTCGCCGCCGCGACCGCCGCGATCGGCGTTTCGCTCATCAAAAAGCAGAAGCGCGACGCCGAAGCCGCACAGAAGGGCGAAGATCCGCTCGCCGCCGCAGCGCCCTCTACCGAGCCCGGTAAGCCGAAGAAGAAAAAGAAAGAAGGCGACGACTTCTCGATGGTCATGCCGCTTATGGTCGATATCGACGCGGAAATCAGAAGCGTGCTTACTTACGACGAGCTTAACGATAAGATCATGGAAATCCGCCGCGCCTTGTATCACGATCTCGGCGTGCCGTTCCCGGGTATCAATCTCTCGCTCAACTCGTCGCTTTCAAACGGTAAATATCGCCTCCTCGTTAACGAAGTTCCCGTTTCGGAGGGCCAGCTCAGAGGCGGATATGTCTTCGCGCTCGAGTCGGCGGATAACCTCGAGGCGACCGGTATCGAATTCGAGAAGGGCCGTCCGTTCATCACCGGCTTCGATACGTGCTGGGTCAAGGAAGCGGATAAGAATCGTCTCGAAGAGGGCGGTATTCGCTACCTCGATAATAACGGCGTACTTACTTATCACCTTTCGAGCGTTCTCAAGCGCTACGCGAACGAGTTCCTTTCGATTCAGGAAACGAGACTTCTCCTCGATCACATGGAGAAGGAAGCTCCCGAACTCGTCAAGGAAGTCCAGCGAGTCCTCCCGATTCAGAAGATCACCGACGTTCTCCAGCGTCTCGTTCAGGAAGGTATCTGTATCCGCGACTTGAAGCGCATCACGCAGTGCCTTATCGAATGGGGACAGAAGGAAAAGGATACGGTTCTTTTGGTCGAGTACGTCAGAAGCGCGCTTTCGCGTTATATCTCGTACAAGTTCTCGGGCGGCCAGAACATGATCGCGGCGTATCTCCTCGATCC
>JAKSOZ010000029.1 GCA_024405265.1 Kiritimatiellia bacterium
CCTTGGAGTTGAAATGAAGAAAGTTTTAGGATTGAAGACGCTATCGTTTCTGTTATCCGTGTTGTTTGCCTTCGGAGTGTGGGCAAAGGACGTGCGTTTTGATAAATTCAAAGATCACACATGGGTTCGGGGAGAGGGCGAGGTTACACGAATCTTGGAGGATGACCTTGAGCCGCCGTGTCATCAGCGCTTTATCGTTAAGGATTCGCGCGATAAGACGCTGTTGATCGTCAACAACATCGATTCATGGTCTCGACTGGAGGGAGTTAAGGTCGGCGATCTTGTCGAGTTTAGGGGCGAATTCATTCAGAACGAGAAAGGGGGACTCGTTCATTGGACGCATCCGGATCCTTCAGGACGTAAGAAGGGCGGATTCGTCAAAATCAAGAAATCGGCTCCGGAAACGCCGCAGGAACCTGAAGAGGAGGTCGTACTCCCTGCGGTGCGGCGTGAATATCGTGCGGGAGGCGGACCTATATCCGAACGCATTGCCGCGCCGGTAAATGAGGATTGGCCTGAGACCGGATATTGGCTCTCGACGAACTCGGATGCGCGGCACAATAAGAAGTGTGAGAATTATCGTAAAACGAGAGGATATCCATGTAAGAAGTCTGAAGGTCGTCCTTGCGGCAAGTGCGGAGGCTAAGAGTTTTTTGTTGGTTGACTAATGTATTCGATTGGAGGAAATTCGGACTGGATTCCCTCTTGCAAAACCGCCGCGGATTATGATATAATTCTCTCAAATGAAGAAAATCAATGTTTTTGGTTGGTGGCGCTGGTACTTCGATAAATAATCGGAGCGCTTTCGTCACGCCTATAATCAAAAGACATATAGAAGACGGCCCGCTCCAAAAGAGCGAGCCGTTTTTGATTATCAAGAGATTTGAAGGAGAAAAAAAGAAGATGTTGAAAGAATTGAGCGAAGAAGCTTACAGAGCTAAAGCTGCCGCGGGCGGAGTCATTCCCGTCTACCGCGAATATTTGGCTGATATGGAAACGCCCGTTTCCGTCCTTTCCCGCGTCGGAGAAGAGGATTCGTTTCTCCTCGAGTCGGTTGCGGGCGGCGCCGGTGCGCGCTACAGCTTCTTAGGCGTGGATCCGACGGCGACCGTTTTCTCGAAAGACGGCGCCGTTTTCATTAAGCGCCCCGCGGGAATCGAGTTTACGCCCTATCTCGACATCCTCGATGCGCTTCGCGCCGAGCTTAAGAATAAGAATTTCAAGCCCGATCCGACGCTCCCTCCCTTGCAAGGCGGCGCGATCGGTTACCTCGCCTACGATTCGATCTCGACTTTCGAGCCGCGCGTCAAGCTTACTCCCGAGGAAGGTAGCCCGATCGCCGCGTTTATGCTTACCGACACGATTCTCGTTTTCGATAATCTTCGTCGTACGGTCATGATCATCGTCGCTGCGGATACCTCCGACCCTTATGCCTACGGGAAGGCGCGAAGCAAAATCGACGAGCTTTACGCTAGATTCTTCTTGCGCGAGCGTCCGCGCCGCTATGCGACCGGATGCCTTAACTGTTCGAGCCCCGAGCCGTTCAAGCCCGAAATGACGCCCGAAGAATTCGCCGACATCGTCGCCAAGTGCAAGAACGACATCTTGAACGGCGAATGCATCCAGATCGTTCCTTCGCAGAAGTTCGTTAAGTACTCCTCGGTCGACTCGGTCTCTCTCTACCGCGCGCTTCGCATGGTCAATCCTTCGCCCTATAACCTCTATATGAAGCTCGGCGAAAAGACTTTGATCGGCAGCTCTCCCGAAGAGCTCGTCAAGCTCACGGGTCGCAAGTGCACGACTTGCCCGATTGCGGGTACGCGTCCTCGCGGCAAAACGAGCGAAGAAGATCTCGCGAATGAAGCGGAGCTTAAGGCCGATATCAAGGAAAACGCCGAGCACGTGATGCTCGTCGACTTGGGCCGCAACGACCTCGGGCGCGTTTCCGAAACGGGCTCGGTTAAAGTCTCCTCGTTCGCCCATGTCGAGCGTTATTCTCACGTCATGCACTTGGTATCCGACGTCGAAGGCACGCTCGCTAAGGATAAGGACGGCTTCGATCTTCTTCGCGCGGCGTTTCCGGCGGGCACGCTTACGGGCGCCCCGAAGATCCGCGCGATGGAGCTTATCGCTCAGTACGAAAAGTCGCCCCGCGGCATTTATGGCGGCGCGGCCGGTTATTTCAGCTATACGGGCGACATGGACTTCGCCATCGTCATTCGTACGCTCATCAAGGAAGGCGATAAGATCACGATGCGCGCCGGCGCGGGCATCGTCGCCGATTCCGATCCGATGAAGGAATATCAGGAAACCGTCAACAAATCGAAGGCCGTTTTCGAGGCCGTCAAATTCGCGGAGGCGTTATGATTTTGATGATTGATAATTACGATTCCTTTACTTGGAATCTCGTTCAGGCGTTTCGTGCGCTCGGCGCGGATATGCAGGTCGTTCGTAATGACGCGATTGACATTGAAGGCATCAAGGCGCTTAACCCCGAAGCTATCATTCTTTCTCCTGGCCCGAGCTGCCCCGATAATGCGGGCATCACGCTCGCCGCGATTAAGGAATTTGCCGGTAAGCTCCCGATGCTCGGCGTTTGCCTCGGCCATCAGTCGATCGCGCAGGCCTTCGGTGGCAAGATCATTCATGCGAAGAAGCTCATGCACGGCAAGGTCTCGCACTTGCAGCATGACGGTAAGGGCATTTTCGAAGGTATTTCTCAGGGCTTCGAGGCGATGCGCTATCATTCGCTCGCGGTCGAGCGCGAGACGTTGCCCGATTGCTTTGAAATCTCCGCCGAAGCGGAAGACGGTGAGATCATGGGACTCAGGCACAAGACGCTCCCGATTGAGTCGATGCAGTATCACCCCGAGTCGATTGGCACACCCGAAGGCGTGAAGCAGCTCGAAAACTTTCTTAAGATGGTGGGCTAATCATGAACACTAAAGAGACTTTCGATAAGATCATGGCGGGAGAGATGGCCAAAGAGGAAATCAAGGCCGTTTTGACCTCATTCCACGAAAAGGGAATTACCCCCGATGACCTCATGGCCGCCGCGTCGGCGATGCGCGAGGCGGGAATTCATGTCGCTTGTCCTCACGAAGACGCTATCGACATCGTCGGTACGGGCGGCGACCTCGCGGGAACTTTCAACGTCTCGACGACTGCGGCGTTTATCGCCGCCGGTGCTGGCGTTACCATCGCGAAGCATGGTAACCGCGCGGCGACTTCGAAGTGCGGCACGGCCGACGTCCTCGAAGCGCTCGGCTACAATCTCGATACGAGCGCCGAAGATATTTCGAAGGGCATCGACAAGAACGGTATCGGCTTCCTCTTCGCGAAGAATCTCCATCCCGCGATGCGTTTTGCCGCGCCCGTTCGTCGTGAGCTTAAGTTCAAGACGATCTTCAACTATTTAGGCCCGCTTACCAACCCCGCCCAGGTCAAGCAGCACGTGATCGGCGTCGCCGACGCTTCGATGCTCAAGACTTTCGCGATCACGCTCAAGAAGCTCGGTTCGCGCGGCGCTTTGATCGTTTGCGGCAATAATGGACTCGACGAAATCTCGACGGACGGCAGCACTCGTTTCGCGATGCTTCGTAACGGCGTTGTTTCCGAAGGCGAAATCGATATCGGCGAAATCTATGGCGAGACTTATCCCGTCGATGCGATTGCGGGCGGCGAGCCGAATGAGAACGCGATGATCTTGAAGGGCGTCCTTATGGGAACGCTGAAGGGCGCGTATCGCATGGCGGCCGTCATCAACGCGGCCGCGGCGATTTGGGTCGCCGATATCGCCCACAGTCTTCAGGAAGGTATCGCGCTCGCTCAAAAGTCGATCGACTCGGGAGCAGCTTACGCGAAACTCGAGGCGTTCCTCGCTTCTTCGAAGGGCGAAGAGACGGCCAAGCCGAATATCTTGAAAGAACTTACCGAAGCGAGAGCGAAGGACGTCGAACACGCGGCAACTGTTCGCGATTTTGCCGCGGCGTTCAAGGGCGAGGGAATTCACGTCATTTCCGAGCTTAAGAAGGCGAGCCCCTCGAAGGGACTTATTCGCCCCTACTTCAATCCTGCCGCGCTTGCGAAGGAACTTACCGAATCGGGCGCAGCGGCGCTCTCCGTTCTCGCCGAACCCCACAAGTTCCTCGGAAGTGAGGAGAATGTCCGAATCGCTAGAGCTAACTCGAATCTTCCGATTCTCTTCAAGGACTTCGTCTCGAGCGAGTATCAGATTCTCCGCGCTCGCGCCTGCGGAGCCGACGCGGTACTTCTAATCGCGGCGGTTTTGGACGACGAGACGCTCTCGAAGCTTCTTAACTTTGCTCGTTCGCTCGGCATGGAAGCGCTCGTCGAAACGCACACTTCCGAGGAAATCGCCCGCGCGGTCAAGATCGGCGCGAAGGTCATCGGAGTAAACTGCCGCGATTTGAAGACCTTCAAGACAGATCCCTCGATAACCGCCGCGCTCATCAAGGAAATCCCGGAAGGTATCGTCAAGATCGCCGAAAGCGGAATCCGCGGCAAAGCCGATATCCTCGCCTTGCGCGAAGCGGGAGCGGATGGCTTCTTGATCGGCGAAACGCTCATGAAAGAACCTTCGCCCGGCGCGAAGCTTAAAGAATTGATTTAACACCATCATTCAACACTCATAATTCATACTTCAATATTATGAAAAAAGGTCACTACGGAATCTATGGCGGTCAGTATGTCGCCGAGACGTTAATGAAGCCCTTGAACGAGCTCGCTGAAGCTTATGAAGAGGCGATTAAGGATCCCGCTTTCTTGGCGGAGTTCCATCAGATTTTGAAGGACTATGTCGGCCGCGAGTCGCCGATCACTTACGCGAAGCGTCTCTCCGAGCATTTGGGCGGCGCGAAGATTCTTCTTAAGCGCGAAGACTTGAACCACACGGGTGCTCATAAGGTCAACAATACGATCGGGCAGGCGCTTCTCGCTCGTCGAATGGGCAAGAAGCGTCTTATCGCCGAAACGGGCGCGGGTATGCACGGCGTCGCTACGGCTACAGTTGCCGCGCTCCTCGGGCTGCCTTGCACCGTCTACATGGGCGCCATCGACGTCGCGCGTCAGGCCCCGAACGTTCAGCGCATGAAGATGCTCGGCGCGACGGTCGTTGCGGTCGAAGAAGGCAGCGCGACTTTGAAAGACGCGATGAACGAAGCCTTGCGCGACTGGGTCACGAATGTCGACGAGACTTTTTACGTGATCGGCACTGTCGCGGGTCCCTATCCTTATCCCGCGATGGTTCGCGAGTTCCAGAGCGTTATCGGCAAGGAAGCGCGAGCCCAAGTTCTCGAAAAGTACGGTAAGCTTCCCGATCAGGCCATTGCTTGCATTGGCGGCGGCTCGAACGCGATGGGTCTTTTCGCGGGCTTCATCGACGATAAGGATGTCAAACTCGTCGGCGTCGAAGCGGGCGGCCAGGGTATTCATACCGGCCAGCATGCCGCCTCGATCAATGGCGGACGTGTCGGCGTTCTTCATGGCTCGAAGACTTACCTCATTCAGACGGACGAAGGCAACATCATCGATACCTATTCCGTATCCGCCGGTCTCGACTACCCGGGCGTCGGCCCCGAGCACGCGTATCTCGCCGATACCGGTCGCGCCGAATATCCCGTCATCAACGATGACGAAGCGATCAACGCTTTCGATATGCTCTGCCGCTTCGAAGGTATTATTCCCGCGCTCGAATCGTCTCATGCGATTGCCGAGGCGATCAAGCGCGCCCCGACGCTCCCGAAGGACGCGATTATTCTCGTCAACCTCTCGGGTCGCGGAGACAAGGATATGGATAATATCATGAAGTACAAATCAAGCCATGGGATGGCGTGATTTGAGTGCTTAGTGGTTAGAAAGGAATTTGAAAATGGCTACTAGAATTACCGACAGCTTCAATAAGGCGAAGAGCGAAGGGCGCGGCGCTTTCGTCGCTTACCTCACGATGGGATATCCGACGCTCGAAGCGAGCGTTCAGGCCGCCGACGATCTTATCGCGGGCGGCGCGGACGTCCTCGAACTCGGCGTCCCGTTCTCCGATCCGTTTGCCGACGGCGCGGTTATCCGCTCTGCCGCGTACAAGGCGCTCGAAAACGGCGTCAATCTCGATAAGGTCCTCGAGGCCGCCTCGCAGATTCGCGCGAAGCATCCGACGACGGGTCTCGTCCTCTTTACCTATTATAACGTGATCTTCTCGAAGGGGCTTGAGACTTTTGCCGCCGAAGCGGAAAAGGTGGGCATCGACGCGGTGCTCTCGGTCGACCTTCCTTTGGAAGAGCGCGACGAGCTTATCGACGTCCTTAAGCCCCATGGAATCTCCTATATTCCCTTGATCGCCCCGAATACTCCCCTCAGCCGCGTCATCAAGTCCGCCGAAGGTCTCGAAAACTCGTTCCTCTATATCATTACGGTTAAGGGCATTACGGGCGAACGCAAGGAGCTGCCCGCCGATCTCGCGGGTCACCTCGACGAGATTCGCGCCGCCGTCAAGCTCCCGATTGCCGCGGGCTTCGGCATATCGACGAAGGCCCAGGCCGAAATCGTCTCGCAGCATGCGGACGGCTTCGTCGTCGGCACGGCGCTTGTTCGTCGTCTCGGCGAAAAGGGCAAGCTCGAGGGCGATATTCTCCCCTGATGTTGCCGGAGCTTAAAATTTGCGGCATAAACGACCTCGGCTTCGCAATCGAAGCCGAGAAGTCGGTCGACTATCTCGGGTTTATCTTCGCGAAGAAGAGCCCGAGATACGTTACGCCTGAAGAAGCCGCGAAGATTATCGCGGCGCTTTCGGGCAAGGCCAAAAAGGTCGGCGTTTTCGTTTCTTTCATAGAGGCTAAAGAAATCGCTTCTGAAATCAAGTTCGACGTTATCCAGCTCCATTTTCGAGCCAAGGCTGAAGAAGTCGAGTTCTTTCGCTTACTTGGGTTCGAGGTTTGGACGCTCGCAGGAGGCGCCGAAGGAGATGGAGTTTTATTCGATTCTTCTCATGGGGACGGCGAAACCGAGCTTAGGCAGGGAGCGTATAAGGCGATTTTGGCCGGGAAGATCGGACCTGAGAATTTCGCAGCGGCTATAAAGAGCGGCGCGGATATCCTGGATATGAATAGCGCCCTCGAGGAAGCCCCGGGGCGCAAGTCATTGGCGAAGCTAAACGAGCTTCAGCGCTTATTGGTCATCAAGTAATACGGAAGCGCCAAGAACGCGACGGCGCCGAGGATATTGCCGATCGTGACGAAGAAGAGATCGTAGAAGTAATTCCCGAGCGTTAAAACCTCTTTCCCGCAAGGATGAATGAGCGAGATGCCTACGATCGACATGTTCGCGATCGAGTGCTCGAAGCCGGCGACCATGAAGATCAAGATGCACCAAACGGTCATGATAAGTCGAGAGGTTTCTTCTTTAAGTTTGAAAGTACACCAGACGGCGAGGCAGACGAGAACATTACAAAGAATTCCTCTCAAGATCATCTGAAGGGGCGTGAAGGAGAGTTTCGCTGCGGAAACGGAGGCGAAATATTCCGAGACGACGGGAACCGAGTCCGCACCCGCGTAGTGGTAGACGGCGATCGTGATCCAGCTGCCGACCAAGTTGCCGAACCAACAAAATGCCCAAAGCGCGGCGACCTTGCCCCAGAGCTTCGGATTATCGAGCCCGACCATGCCGACCGTGAAGTTGTTGCCGGTAAAGAGCTCGCATCCGGCGGTAATGACCAAGGAAAGCGCTGACGCGAAGGCAATCGCGGCGCTGATCTTCGCGATACCGAAGGCATTGGGCCCAAGAGCTAGAACATAGCCGCCGATCGACATCGAGATGATCGCGCCGAAAGTGATGAACATGCCCGCGACCATCGAGGCTATGAAAAAGCCCTTGGGGTTGTTCGTGAGATTGTCGAGCTTGGTGGAAGCGACGGAAATTACCGAATCAATAGCTGTCTTATGCATAGTAAAGTGAATAATACCATTTACTTTATCGGCGGTCAAGTGGTATAATATTATCTTATGTACGCAGACATATCGTTTCTCTTATCGCTCGTATTTATCTTCGGAGGCTTCGCGCTTTTGGCGTGGTCGAGTGATTATTTCGTGGACGCCTCGGCTATGCTGGCGCGCCGTCTCGGGGTTTCGCCGATGATTATCGGCATGGTCATTATCGGATTCGGCACATCCGCTCCCGAACTTTGCGTTTCGGCGATGACGGGAATTTCGGGACATTCGAATATGTCGCTCGGTAATGCTTATGGCTCTTGCATTTTCAACATCCTCGCGATCCTTGGTGTTGCCGCGCTCATTCGGCCGCTCAAAGTCAAATCGAGCGTCGTCAAATACTCCGTTCCCTCGCTTCTAGCGATTACGGGTATTTCCTTCGCTTATCTTAAAGATGGCGTGATGTCGCGCGTAGAATCTCTGATGCTTCTCGCGATCTTCTTAGCTCTCATGGGCTACAACTGCTACTCGGAGCACAATGCTCCCCAAGAAGAATCACCATCACTTAACACTAAACACTTATCACTTATCACTTTAATCCTAAAACTCTTTTTAGGATTAACAGTTCTTGTTCTCTCCTCGCACGTCCTCGTTTGGGGCGCGGTCGACTTCGCGCGTATGCTCGGCGTTTCGGAACTCTTGATCGGGCTTACCATTATCGCCATCGGCACCTCTCTCCCGGAACTCGCTTCGGCTATAGCTTCCGCGCGGCGCGGCGAACATGAATTCGTCATCGGAAATATCGTCGGCTCTAACCTTTTCAATACGCTCGCGGTCGTCGGTATCGCCGGTTCGCTTACGCCGATTAAAGACTTTTCGCCGTATATTCTATATCGCGACCTTCCGATTATGCTCCTCGGGACCTCGATGATCTCGCTTTTCGGCTTCAATTGGAGAAAGCCGCAAAGTGAAGGTCATATTAATCGTCTAGAGGGAGCTCTTTGGGTTTTATCCATTATCGTATATTTCGTTTTAACCATTTATCAGGAGACTCACAATGTCTAAAGTTATCGCTATCGACGGCCCCAGCGGCGCCGGTAAGTCTTCGGTTTCGCGCATCGTCGGCGAAAAGCTCGGTTTCCTCCATGTCGACTCGGGGGCTCTCTATCGCATTATGACTTGGCAGGCACTCGAAAAGAAGATCAATACCGACGATCCCGAAGAAGTCGCCAAACTCGCTACCATGGTCGATATCGAGTGTCGTCCCGAAGATGGACACATCGCCTATTATGTCGAAGGCGAGGCGCCCGGCAACAAGATTAGAACGCCGGAGATCAACGCTCACGCTTCGAAGGTCGCGACCGTCAAGGCGATTCGCGATTACGTCACGAACCTTCTTCGCGGCATGACTGAGTACGGCGATATCGTCGTCGAAGGTCGCGATATCACGACCGCCGTCTTCCCCGACTCGCCTGCGCGCTTTTACCTTACCGCGTCTGCCGAAGCTCGTGCGCGTCGTCGTCAGAAGGAAGAAGTCGAGAAGGGTATCGCGAATCAATCGGCCGAAGCGGTTAAGGCTTCGCTTCTCGCTCGCGATCAGATCGATTCGACTCGTAAATACGCTCCTCTCAAGAAGGCCGACGGTGCGATAGAAATCGACTCGAGCGATTTGACGCTTGATGAGGTCGTTCAGCTCGTGATGGAAAAGGTTAATGAAGCTTTCGGTTAAGCTTTGCTTCGTCGTTTTGGCGCTCTATTTGGGGGCGGCCATATACGGCGAATATGAATACGCGCATGCGAAGTATCGGGATGTCACGCCGATATATAATCGTGTCGACACTTCCGCTCGCTATTTGCCGCCCTCTAGAGCACATATTTTCGGTACCGACAACTTGGGTCGCTCGGTCGCGCGTCGCCTTATTCAAGGTACGCGCATCGCGTTTCATGTCGGTATCATGACGTCGCTTATCGCGATTCCGCTAGGCGTCGTTTTGGGACTTTTGGGCGGATATTTCGGCGGAAAGGTCGACTCGCTCGTCGTTTGGCTTTCGGCGACGGTCGCGAGTATGCCGGGCCTTTTGTTCATTCTCGCGATTTCGCTTATCGCGGGGCAGGGACTCTTGGGCATTTACCTAGGTATCGGCTTTACGACTTGGGTAGGCGTATGCCGTACGATCCGCGCCGAAGTGATGAAGCATCGTGAAAGAGCGTATGTTCAGGCTGCTAAGACTTTAGGCTATTCTCACGCTCGCATCATGTTCCGCCACATTCTCCCGAACGTGATGCATATCGTGCTCATTCAGTTCTCCATTCGTTTCCCCTCGGCGGTTTCTACGGAAGTCTTCATTTCCTTCCTCGGTATCGGCGTTCAAGGCGAGCCGAGTTGGGGTATCATGATCAATAACGCTCGCCTTAGACTCTGGCAGGGAGTTTGGTGGGAGATGGCGTTTACGACCGCGGCGATTTTCGTTCTCGTTTTGGTGTTCAATCATTTGGCGGATTATTTGCGCGATCGTTTGGACCCCGCGTTAAGAAGTGAAAGGTAATATGTTTCCGATAACTCTCAAAAATCCGCTTGTTGTTTTCGACATCGAATCCACGGGTACAAGTCCGCGAAAAGATCGCATTATCGAACTCGCCGCGATTAAGGTAAACCCCGACGGCTCCGAAGAAGAGCGCTGCTGGCTCTTGAATCCGACGTGCCATATCCCGGAAGAAACGACCGCGATTCACGGCATCGCCGATGAAGACGTTAAAGATTGTCCGACTTTCGCCGAAAAGGCGCTTGAAATCTTCGAGTTCTTCAAGGATGCCGATCTTTCGGGCTATAACTCCGATCGTTTCGATGTTTTGATGATTGAAGAAGAGTTCGCGCGCGTCAATCTCAATTTCGCCGCGTCCGCTCGTAAGCATGTCGACGTTCAGCGCATTTATCATAAGAAAGAGCCGCGTGACTTGACCGCGGCTGTTCGCTACTATCTCGGTCGCTCGCATGACGGCGCGCATGGCGCGGAGGCGGATACTCGCGCTACGCTTGAGGTTTTGAAAGCTCAGCTCGTGAAGTACACCGACGTGCCGCGCACGGTCGAAGAAATCGACGAATACCTCGCCCCCCACGATCCCAATAACGCGGATCGCGGCGGACTCATCAAGTGGAAAAACGGCGCGTGGACGCTTAACTTCGGCAAGAAAAAAGGAGAGCGACTCGATAAGCTCCTCATAAACGAGCCGAACTTCCTCAAATGGATATTGAAAGGCGATTTCGATAGCGAAGTCAGAATGATCATTAAGGATTTGCTTGATAACGGCAAACTTCCTCCCGCGCCTAAGAAAGGACTCTAATCAATGGCAGGTGAATATCAGTTTTCATTAATCGACGTCACGAAGCAGCAGGGCACGAAGACGATCTTAAAGGACGTCAATCTCTCGTTTTTCTACGGCGCTCATATCGGCGTAATCGGCGGTAACGGCGCGGGTAAGTCGTCGCTTCTTAAGATTCTCGCGGGTCTCGACACCGACCTCATGGGCACGGTGCAGGTAGCGAAGGGCACGAAGGTCGGCTATCTTCCGCAGGAGCCGGTTCTCGACGATTCTAAGACCGTTCTCGAAACGGTCATGGAAGGCGTCAAGGAAGCTGAGGCAATGGTGACTCGCTACGAAGATCTTTGTTGCGAGCTCGACGACCCGAAAGCCGCGGAAGAGATGGAGCGTCTTCAGGCGATTATCGACGCTAACGACTATTGGAATCTCGAGAACCTCGTCGAGCGTCGTATGGCCGACCTCGGTTGCCCCGACGGTTCTAAGTCGGTCGCGGTTCTCTCGGGCGGTGAACGTCGTCGCGTCGCCATCGCTCGACTCCTCCTCTCGAATCCCGACGTACTCCTCCTCGATGAACCGACGAACCACCTCGACGCCGAAACGACGTTCCGTCTTGAAGCGTATTTGAAGGAGTTCAAGGGTACTTTGATCGTCGTCACTCACGACCGTTACTTCCTCTCGGACGTCACCGACTGGATATTGGAACTCGATCATGGTATCTGCTATCCTTATAAGGGCAACTACGAAGAATGGCTCAAGCAGAAGGAAGCGATGCTCCAGCGCGAGGCGAAGGTCGAAAAATCGCGTCAGAAGATGCTTGAGAATGAACTTAAGTGGATTCAGACGAATCCATCGGGGCGTCACGCGAAGGCGAAGGCGCGTGTCGAGCGCTACGAAGAACTTCAGAAACAGACCGTCAATACTCGCGAAGACGATCTCGTTATCCGCATCCCGCCGGGCCCCAGACTCGGCAACCTCGTCGTCAAGGCAGAGCATGTCAAGATGGCTTTCGGCGATCAGGTTCTTTATACCGACCTCAACTTCGATTTGCCGCGCGGCGGTATCGTCGGCGTCATCGGTGCGAACGGCGCGGGCAAGACGACCCTCTTTAAGCTCATCACCGGTCAATTAAAGCCCGTCGAAGGTAAGTTCACGGTCGGCGAAACGGTCAAGCTCTCCTACGTCGACCAGACGCGCAGCGAACTCAAGCCGGACGAGACTGTCTACGAAGCGATTACGGGTGGCGGCGAATTCGTCAATCTCGCGGGTACGACGATGATGAACGGCCGCGCTTATTGCTCGCGCTTCAACTTCCGTGGTCCCGAGCAACAGAAGAAAGTCGGCGTCCTTTCGGGCGGCGAAAGAAACCGCGTCCACCTCGCTAAACTCCTTACTTCCGGCGGAAATCTCCTCCTCCTCGACGAACCTACGAATGACCTTGATGTCGCTACCTTGCGTTCTTTGGAAGAAGGTCTCCAGGAATTCGGCGGCTGTGTGATGGTCGTTTCCCACGACCGCTGGTTCCTCGACCGTATCGCGACCCACATTCTCGCATTTGAAGGTAAGGGTAAGACGACTTGGTTCGAGGGGTCGTACTCCGAATACCATGAAATGCTGGCGAAAAGAAAATAAATACGTCGCTATTGACTAATAAACACAATCTATGGTATAATACGTCCAAATTATGGGTAGATTTTATACTAAACTCGCTTATGTTTCAGCGTTAGCGGCGCTTGTTTGCGGCTGTGTGACGCTTGATTCGAGCCGTGATTCAGGCGTCGTGGACTCCTCTGTTGTCGCGACCTGGTGGGACGGTCCGAGGATTCGCCCCGGTGTCGCTTTGATCATTCAAGTCGGCACCGTCGCGACGCCTCCTCAGGTGATGAATGTCTTGGTCGACCAGAACGGCGATATAACGCTTCCTTTACTCTTGCAGGAATCGATCGCTTGTGACGGGCTTACGCTTGAAGCTTTGAAGAAGAAGCTTATCAAGGCTTATAGCGTCTATTATCGCCAGCCTCAGATTACGGTTACTTTCGCTCCTTACGACGGTAAGGGCGTTTCGCCTTGGGGAACGGTTACGGTTTTGGGCGAGGTCGGAAATCCCGGCCCCGTGAATATGCCTTCGACGATGGATCTGACGGTAACGAAGGTTCTTCAGGCCGCGGGTGGGTTGAAGCCTTTCGCCGATAAGAGCAATATTCTCGTAACCCGTTGCGATAAGGATGGTCGCCAGACTCGTACGCGCGTCAATTTGAACGAAATCGGTAAGGATGGTCGAATCGACAAGGATATGTCGCTTCGTGCCGGCGATGTCGTTTACGTTTACGAAACTTGGTATTGATTTAAGGAGAAAATAAGAGATGAAGAAGCTCATGATGCTTATTGCGGCGCTCACGACTACGGTTGTGTTTGCTGAAGGCGCGATGTCGCTTGCCGATGCTCGTGCTAAAATCGGTTCCATGATTGCCGACCCCGCGTCGACCACCGCGATTATGCGAGAGCTCTCTCCCGCCGACCAGAATGCGCTCGTCGCCGATTTGAACAAGGCCGTCTCGAAGCTTCCTGATTCCGCCGAAAAGAAGGCGGCGACTTGCCTCCTGGTAAACGAAGCTGCGATTAAGGGCGCCGCGAAGGGCAATCTCGGTAGCCTTATCGCCGAAGTCTTCGCGACCGTCCCCGTCGAAATGCTTCCTTTCGTCAGCGAGCGTATCGCGGCAGATCTCTTCAACCGCGCGGCCGATCCTTCGAAGCCTTTTACCGATCCTCAGTTCACGAAGATCGCCGAAGATCTTATGAAGAAGATCAATGATCGCGCAGCTCAGACCGATGATGCGGCGGCGCGTTCGACGATGGGTATCGTGATGCTCGTAGCGGCTTCGAACGGAAGCCCTGCCGATCTTTCCGATACGCTTGTGAATACGCTTCCCGCCGATCAGCAGGATATCGTTCGTAACGAGTGGCTTCCCGCCGCGCTTGCCGAGGGAGAGGATAAGAACTTCGACGCGATTATCGGTTCTTCGACCGACGCCGGTCGCGAACCTGTCGCTTCGATCGCCCTTAAGATTGCCGGTCCTCAGGTAATGGAGGCGATGCTTGCCGATTTCCACACGGTCGCGAGTGACCACCCTAGCCGCACTCCTCACCTCGACATCATACATGATCCCGAGGTCGTTGGCGGTTTCGCGGGTCACGGCATGGAATACGGTTTCGACTCCATTCCTCGTGAACCTGAAGGTTACCAGTGGCAGTATTAATCGAAGGGCTAAGATCAATGAAGAAGTTAATCGCTATCTCGATGATCTCGCTTGCGGCGGTCGCTTCCGCAGAAGTGATGGATCGTCCTCAGGGCATTAAGATCGGCACTCGTATGACGCTCCGTCCGTACGTTTCGCTCTCGTATACGTACGATACGAACATGAGATCTCAGAGCGAGCATGAGATCAAGTCCGGTTCTTGGACGATTTCTCCGAACCTCGCGATCTCCTACAATCACGAAAACTGGGGTATCGACGGCAATGTCTTCTACAGCTATCATGCTTACGAGAAGTCGAGCGCCAATAACAACCAGAACAGCTATGGCGAAAGCCTTTCTTGGCACTGGGCCGACTCTTCCTTGAACGAGAAGGGCTGGAGCTTCATGATGATGGAGAACTATCAGCAGATTCTCGAAGACGATGACATGACGAGCTCGGGTGGTCACGGCTACGGTCGTGATCGTCAGCAGTTCAATTTCGCGGCTTCGGCCGAGCGTCGTATCACCGATCGCCTTCACGCCGGTCTCAACGCCGGTTACTACTGGCTCGATTATAAGAACGATTCGAATAAGTACGCGCCGCTCTACGGCTGGAGCCGTTGGAACGTCGGAGCGGAAGTCGGCTACGTTCTTTCTCGTTGGACCGATATCATCGTCGCCGGTAGCTATCAGAACTACGATCAGGATAACGATAAAAACCTCGCGGGGAATCCCGGCGACGTTTATAAGCGGAATAATTTGAGCAGCGGTTCTGAGGGTTACACCGTTCAGGGCGGTTTCCAGTCTCGCGCTACCGAGCGCATCTCCTATCGCCTCTTGGCCGGTTGGAGCCGCTTCGAGTATTCGAATGCGGGTAGCGACGACGGCTTCACTTACACCGCTTCCGGTAACTGGCGTCACACCGATACGCTTTCGTCCGCGCTTATGGCGTCGAGCTACTATCAGCCTTCGGAAAAAGATTTCGGTAGCTCCCAGCGCGTCGATCAGCTTTCTTGGGGTATTCAGAAGTCGCTCGTGAGCTCGAAGCTCAACGCGACCTTTGACGTTGCCTATCGTCGTACCGAGCGTACCTATACGGTCTATGCTCGCAACACCAAGCCGATCGAAGATATCATTACCGCTCGCTTCGGTCTTAATTATACGCTCAATCGCTTCGCCGCGATCTACGGTAATATCGAATATTCGACTTACAAGCAGTCGAAGGGTTATGGCGAAGATTACGATCGCTGGCGTGGAACGGTCGGTGTCCGCCTCTCCTACTAAGTGCAGAAGCTGATTACCAAGTACGGTTTGGCGGCGCACCTTGCCCTTTCGGCGGTGGCGCCGCTATTCCTTATCCCGTATGTCGCGACCGATACGGTCGCGAAGGTAATGATTTATCTTGCGTGTCTTACCTTCGCTTGGTTCTTGGGAGCGCCTTCGAGGCTCAGGGGCGAGAACTCATACATGGCCAGAAAGCGCGTTTTCAAAGCGACTTATACCGATCCGCTCGTATGGATCATGCTCGCGATCATTCTCTTTTCATCAGTTCGCTATTTCAACGCCGGAATCGATCTCGCGTATGACGCAGAAAATTATGTTTGGTATATGACTGAGGCGACCGCCTCGTTTTTACCGGCTTCTCATGGTGAAGGGGCGTTTTTACCGCTTGTCACCTCCTTTGCCGCGCTTATCATGATCGTCGTTTCATTTCATGCGTTGGGGCGTGGCGCCAGATATGGCTTCCTTTATTCGGTCGGTCTTTTTGGCGGGGTTTCGGCGTTTGTGCATATTTACAATTACTCTATTGGAGCTGAGAAATTGCTTGAATATGCCAAGTGCGCTTTCGATTGCGAGTTCTTTCTCGGCTTCGGTTATATGCTTACTTCCGCTTTTTTGGTCGCCGCCTTGCCGATCGCCTTCGAAAGACGTTGGAACGTCGCGATCGTCACGATTCCGCTTTTGCTCGGAGCTCAGATCGCAGCAATAGCGATTTTCTCTCCGATCAACGTGTTCGTCGTCGGCCTCGCGGTTTTGCTTTTAATCGTGGTCTATTCCGTATTTTGGGGCAGGAAATCGCTGTCTCGTTCAGGAGAACTTAAACTTTCGGTCGTGTTCTTCGTTTCATTGGCGCTGGCGTTCATGCTCATTTATTTTACCGATTGGAATAATTTCGTTGCGGGAGCGACGTCGTTGGTCCAAGGTTTCGTCGATGCCGAATATCGTCAGGTCAGCGATAAACTTTCTTCGGTCGCGTTCAAGGTCTGGCGCGATAATATCTGGCTCGGAACCGGTGTCGATACTTTCGCTTTCGATATCCGTTTCAATCTTAATGATGCCGATTGGCTTGTAATCGCCCAAGATCAAAAGGTCCCGCTTAATGCGTGGTGGTACTTGCTTGCCGAGCGCGGAGTGATTGGAGCTTTGTTGATTGTCGTCCCTGTTTTCTTCATGCTTTACGCTTACTTTTCACGAATGTGCGCGGCGCTTCGCAAGCTTCCGACGCCGGTTGTGCTCCTGGGGCCGCTCGTGTTGATCGCAGCCGTGGCGCTTGCGTTTTTCAATTGCTCGATTTTCGGTGCCGGTATGATGCCGCTCTTGATCGCGGCGGTCCTCGTTTCGGCCGCTTCATTTGTTAAGGAGAAGAAAGATGGCGAATAAACCTCTTTATTACGGATCTTCCAAGTCATCCCCGATGTATTACGGAGCTTCGAAGGGGCCGATGTATTATGGCGGTTCGCGAGGGCCCGGTTATGGTGGCGTGTCCTATGGCGGTATGTCCTATGGGGGAACTCCGGGCGGACAGAATGCTGAAGACGGCTCGATCGTCGGTACGATTACGATTGGGCGTATGCTTCGCGTCATTTCTCAGCGCTGGCTTTCCGTTTTCGTGTTTTTGTTGCTTGGGCTTATCGTAGCTTTCGCGGTTTATCGTATTTCGCCGACGATTTATGAAGCTTCCAGCGAGTTCACGCTTAACACCAAGCGCGCCGGTGGCCGTCAAACGGTAATCGATGAAATGGCGCCCGACTACGGTACCGATTATGCAGTCAGCTTCAATACGCGAATTTCCGATTGGCGTAGCGATAAGATCGTGACGAAGATCGTTCAGCAGTATCGCGCCAATCACCCGGCTTCGACCGTCTCCGACGAAGAGATTATCTCGACGCTCGGCGGCTCGAAGCTCGAACTTCAGCGTAACTCGCGAATCATCACGATTACCGTTCGCTCTCAAACTCCGGCCTTGGCGGCGGCGCTTGCGAACGCGTATGCCGAGGCGATCGATCAGTATACCGATGAAGACAACAAGCTTCTCTGTGATAAGGCCGTTTCGCAAATCAACGGTCAGGTCAAGAGTCAGCGCCATGTCGTCGATAAGGTCGCCAAGCAGCTCCTCGACTTCCGTACGGCCAACAAGGTCGATAATCTTCGTATGGCCCGCGATACCATTTCGCAGTCGCTCTCGAAAACGACGACTGACATTCTTCAGCTTGAGACCGAAGAAACTCAGCTTATAGAATGGGAGAAGATGCTCGCGGCGGTTCAGCAGGATCCTGCGAGCTACGGTAATCTCTCGACGGGCGTGCCGCGGGCTCAAGAAATCGCTACCGAGTTCCGTTCTTATCAGGACGCCGACGGCGAGTATCAGAAGTTGCTCTTCGCCTATACCGATAATCACCCTGAGGTAATGGCGAAGAAGAAAGCGTTGGAGCTTTCGCGTCAGCGTTTTATCGATGCCGCTTCGCGTGCGCTTTTGACCGGCCGATCTACCTTGCAGGTTACGCGCAATCAGCTTTCGAATCTGCGCACGAAGCAGGAAGATCTCCGTAATGAGCTCGCTTCGGTCGAACAGCGTATCGTTCTCGCCGAGTCGGGGCTAGGTCAGCTTGAGGCCGATTTCAACGTTCAAAATCGCCTTTTGGAAGATTTGCTTCTCCGTGAAAACGAGGCGCGTATCAAGGCCGAGCAGAATTTCGAAACCGTTCGTATCGGTCGTCCTGCGAACGTTCCTTCGAAGCCGGTTCAACCGAATCCGATCATGATTTTCGGTGCCGGTGTCGTTCTCTCGATTGCGCTTGGACTTTTGTTCGTATTGGTGATGGATAATCTTGAAGATACGGTCGTCAATCTTTCCGATATCGAAGGGCGCCTTGCGTTGAAGGTGTTGGCGGTCTTGCCTCATGTTCGTCGTAAAAAGCGTGAGCAGGTCGCTAAGTTCTCGATTGAAGATAAGTATTCTCAGTTCTCGGAAGCCGTCGCCGGTCTTCGTAACCTCCTCGATTCGCCGCGTTATGAAGCGATTTCTCATTGCCTCTTGGTGATTTCGACTCAGCCCGGTGAAGGTAAGACCATTACCTCGACTTCGATCGCGATTTCTCATGCGCAGACCGGTAAGAAGACGCTTCATGTCGACTTCGATATGCGACGTCCTCGTCTCGCTAAGGTCTGGGGTCTCGATCTTAAGCTGGAAAAGAGCTTTTCTCACGCTCTTCAGGCCGCGAATGGCGGTAGTACGCCCGACTTTGAATCGCTCGTCAATCCTTCGGGTGTAGAAAATCTCGACGTTATCGCGTCGCTTCCGCCGGAGGGTATCTCGCCGGCGAATATCTTCGGTTCGAGCGTCGTCGCAGATTTCTTCGAGTGGGCTAGAGCTACGTACGATCGCGTGATTATTGACGCGCCGCCTTACGGACTCGTCGGTGACGTGGTTTCGCTCGCGGTTATGGCCGATTCGGTCATCATCATGTGTTGTCCCGATCGTACTCACTTCAAGCCGATCCAGTTCTGCTCGCGCTCGCTTACCGAAGCCGGTGCGAATATTCTCGGTGTGATCGTTAATGACGTCGAAGTGTCGAATGCGTCCGCGTTCAATCCGTCCTCGCATCACCATGGTTACGGTAAATATGGTTATAGCGGTTATGGCTACGGTTATGGTTATGGGTATGGCTATGGCTATCGCCCGGGTAAGAAGGGTAAGAAGAAGGTTGAAGGTCAGGGTGTAGGTGAAGGTCAAGGTGAAGGTGTAGGCCAAGACAAAGGAGAAGCTAATCCCAAGAAAGAAGATTTCGCGGACGAGGAATAATGAAACGCGTTTTTATTGATGGCAGCGCCGGCACTACCGGGTTAAGAATTCGAGAACGCCTTGAAAAGCGCTCTGATATTGAGCTTATCACGCTCGCGGAAGCGCTTAGAAAGGATGATTTCTCGCGTAAGATCGCGCTGAACTCCGCTGATATCGCGTTTCTTTGTCTTCCTGACGCTGCGGCGCGCGACGCGGTCAAGATGATTGAGAATCCCGCTACCGTCGTTATCGATACGTCCACCGCTCACCGCACACTTGATGATTGGGCTTACGGTTTCCCCGAACTAGAGGGGTACGCTGAAAAAGTCGCTTCGTCGAAGCGAATCGCTAACCCCGGGTGTCACGCTTCCGGCGCTATCGCGCTTTTGGAGCCGCTGATCAAGAAGGGGGTTCTTAACGACTCGGCGAAACTTTCGATCACTTCGCTTACCGGGTTCTCGGGCGGCGGCAAGAAGATGATTGCCGATTATTCCGAGGCAGCTACCGACCTTCATCAGGGCGGTAGAACGTATGCGCTTTCGCAGTCTCATAAGCATCTTCCCGAAATTTTGAAGATTTCCGGTTTGGTCGAGACGCCGGCGTTTTTGCCGATCGTCGTTCCTCACTATTCTGGTATGGAGGTCGCGATTCCCGTATTCGCCGCGGATTTGAAGGGCGGTATCGACGACCTGAAGGCGCTTTATTCCTCGTATTACGCTTCGGGCCTAGTCAGATACGTTGAAGATCCGAGCGAAGGCGGTTTTCTTTCTTCCGCGAAGCTTTCCGGTAAGGATACGATGGAGCTTTCCGTTTACGGTAATGCCGAGCGCGTTTTGCTTGTCGCTCGCTTCGATAATCTCGGCAAGGGCGCTTCGGGCGCTGCGATCGAGAATATGAATATCGTTTTAGGGCTTGATCCCGCTACCGGGCTTGAAGTCTGATGAAGAGTTTCGTTGAGTCGGTTGCCGGCGTTCTGGAGGTCGAGTCGATCGGCCTTGAGGATGATTTTCGCGCGACCGAAGGGTGGTGCTCCTTGCACGCTTTCGGGCTTCTTGTGATGCTCGAAAATGACTACGGCGCTCGTGTGTCGCTCGAGCGCTTCATGGAGCTTAAAACCGTTCGCGATCTTTATGCGGAGGCGTTCCTTGCTTTTGCCGCGGAACTTTTGAAAGTGCCGCGCGCGGTGATCTCGCTTTCTACCGCGCATGGTTCGCTTCCCGAGTGGGACTCCGTCGCTCATCTTCGCCTCGTTATGGAGGCGGAAGCTCGCTTCGGTTCCTCCTATCCGATCGAGAAGATTCCAGCCCTTAAGACGTTAGGTGATTTTTTGTAAAAAACCCCCTTGCGCTCGCGAGGGTAAATATGATATAATACACAACGTTTTCGAGATTGGGGCTGTAGCTCAACTGGATAGAGCATCAGACTACGAATCTGAGGGTTGTGG
>JAKSOZ010000003.1 GCA_024405265.1 Kiritimatiellia bacterium
TTTTCGCTAGCGAGTACGATTGCCCCCAAATTCGCCGACACGCTGACAAGGCAAAGAATAGGCAAGAATAATAAAGCAATGAAACGAAAGAAAGGAAAACGACAATGAGTATCGACATCGACTGGCAGGGAATGATCAAGGCGATCATCAAGGCGATCATCCCGTTTCTCTCCGGCGCTTTCGGCGGGCTTCTCGCCGGCTGCTCCGTCTACGGGACAGGCGCGGGCGTAACCTTCTAAACGAGGCGCGATTCTCCTAAGAGGACGCGATATCTCTCGCCTAAACGCCGCTCTATCGCTAGCTAGAAAATCACTTTTTTCTAGCTAGCGCGGCACCTCGCGCTAGCTAGCGAACGCGTTTTCGCTAGCTAGACTTTTTTACTCTTTTCGCTTAGGTAAGTTCGCCGCCTAACGAAAAGAGCAACTTAACTCAAAGGCGAATACAAAAAACACGAAAGGTAACAAACAATGGAAAAGACCATTGAATTCAAGGCCGTCGTGAGCAACCTCGACAAGGGAGGCAAGGCTCTCTATCGACTCGTTCCCGTCGGCATCAACACGATGAAGGATCCCGAGTTCATCAGTACTATCGCTTCCGGAGCGGACATCCCCGCCTCGCGCGCTCAGTACTTCATGAACGTTTTCGCGAAGACCCTCGTAAACGCGGTTATGGAGCGCAAGATCGTCGATCTCGGCTTCATGAGCGCGCGGCTCGTCATTGAAGGCTCGCTCGAACGCATGTCCGATCAGCCGAACGTAAAGGACAATCCCGTCAGGATTCGAATCACGTTCAAGGGACCGATCGACGAAGCTCTCGCCGGAATCGTTCTCAAGAACGTCTCGAAGATGGTGGAGGCCGCGCTTCACGAAGTCATGCAGACCGGAGCGAGCGCCATCAACCGTATCGAGAACATGAACGAAATCGTCTTCAACGGCAAGGGGCTTCGCATCAACTCCGATGCCGAGGACGAAGGCGTAACGCTCGAGAAGAACGACACGATCATCGCCAAGGCGACCACGAATTATTCCGATGATTCGACGATCAAGGCGACGTTCGATAATCTCGAGGTCGAGCGCGGCATTTATGACCTTTGCGTTTACACTCGCGACGGCAAGCGTCCGTCGGAAGTCTCGACGCCTCGCAAGCTCACTCGTAAGGTGACCGTGGCGCTTGGCTAAGTGGTAACTGAAAAGAAAGGAATAATCACAATGGCTAAGAAGATGACTATCAGCGCCGTTTCGAATCTCATGAGCGGCACTTTCGCTCCTCCTTCTTTCGCGGTCAATCCGACCGAGAATATGATGGAAGCTTCGAAGGAAGACGCTCCCGTCCTCCTTCGCATTCCCTACTCGGGAACGCTCGACGGCAAGGCCTTCGCGAAGATGATCGCGGATGAATCCGAAATCGGTCTCGAAGAGGCTGCGCTCTACCTTAACGTGTTCGGCGAAGTCGTCGGCTCGCTCGCCAAGAGCGCAGTCCAGTTCCACTTCGGCGTCGGTCTCGCGGAGCTCTCGATCTCGGGTTCGCTCGCGGCGGGTGATGAGCCTGCCGAGAGCGGTCGTCACGTCCTTCAGTACACGGTCCTCCCGACGGATGAAGTCAAGAAGACTTTCGCCGCGATCGAATGCCGCATCGATTCGGACGCATGTCCCGTCGAGCTCAAGCGTGTTCGCGACGTCGACTCCGGCGACGCGGCAATCGTCGGCACGAAGGAGTTCCACACGAAGGGTAAGGGCATGACGTTCGGCGGTCTCGGTGAAAAGCTCGAACTCTACACCGAAGATGGCGCGCGTAAGCTTCGCGATGTCGCGGTAACCAAGCACGATTCGCAGATCGAAGCCGAATGTCACCTCGAAAACCAGCTCCCTACTGGCAAGTACTTCCTCCAGCTCACGACTCTCGCGGGCGGTGAGAAGACGCTTTATCCCGTCGGGATCAACGTTAACTGCGTCTTCGTCCCCGTCGAAATGGATGAGGGACTGAAGGTCAAGGTGAAGGTTGGAGGTGAAGGTGAAGATACCGTCGGCGTTTACGGCGGGGCACTCGCCGAGGGGTCGACGAAGGCTAAGATCGACTGGGGCGACGGCTACGTCGAAGAGGTGACGAGCTTATCGCAGCTCTCGCACAAGTACGAGCTTCCGGGCGAATACACGCTGCGCATCTCGGACGATGTAAGCGAGATCGCTTTCTCCTCGCCGATCGCGTCTTCGCCCTTCGCGAGCGAGTACGCGAAGCGCATCCTCGAAGTCGAGGGCGTCGGCGAAAAGCTCACCACCCTTCGCGCAAGTGCGCTCATGAACGCGGCGAATCTCGTGAACGCGAAGTTCGCTTCCGTCGACAACGTCCTTACCGACGTTCTCAAGGGTGCGAACGCGATTCACTACATCCACTTCGCCGCGGCGAATGAGACCGCGCTGAAGGCTTCCGCCGGCTATCAGGCTGACGCTCGCCTCGGCTCGACTTCCGCCCGCGTGAAGTTCGACCTTTAACGCGATTGCGAGCAATCGCTAGCGATAAAGTATAAGTGATAAGTGTTAAGTGGCGGAATGGTCGCTTTTCAGATCGTTCCCCACCTTCACTTATCGCTTATCATTTATCGCTTATCACTATTCCATCCCCCTCCAGCCTGAGTCCGCCTGACGGCAGTAGCCGCCCCATGTTGCGGGCAAATTCGCCGTCACGCTGACAAGGCATAAAGAAAATGGGGACAGTCACCTTGCTTATCTTGTTTTGAATAGGTTTTACTTATTGCGAGAACCAAGTCGCTTAATTACATCAACAAATAAATTTTCGAACTTTATTTCTTCATATATCATATCAGCTATATCAATCGCCTTCCCATGCCTTAATCTTACATATACTGCAACTCTCCCAGATAAAATTGCCGCTGAGTTTCCAGATTGCCACGTTAACACATCCCTATCTTTACACAAAGCAACATTCCATTCTCTTTTATAATCAACTACTAATTTTGTACTCAATGATGCCATCTTAAAAACCTCTAATGCGGCCTCCTCTTTCGACCGCCCCCAACACACGAATCCAAATCCTATTAGTTGCCGAGACTTAGAATCGTACACATCAAACCCTCCTTTACGAGTAGGAACCAAATCATAATTATAGTCATTTATCTTAACGACTCGCGGCACTTTATACTCCGCTTTAAGTGTCGTCGGCTGCTCCCTAGGAACATACCCAACCTGCAATCGCAACCATTCTGCCGCGCGGTAGTCTGGGTCATTATTCACCTCTGCTCGAGCTGAAAAATATAATATACAAAAAGATATTAATGCTATTCTATTGAATGTCATAACTAGAAGAAAACGGGGACAGTCCCCTTGCTTATCCAATAAAACAAACGAACCGTTATTTCAGAGGAATTTTCAACCATTCTTCAATTCTACCACAAACTTCTTCATCAGAAAGCTTTATGACAATATCTGAATTATTAACTACATAATGCGTTGCCGCCACATTTCGAACACGCAGCACCCCAATATCATCGTAATATCTGATTCCTATTTCTTCGCCTTTTTCATATCTTGCTTTTAGGACAAGCACCGGAGCGGCGTATCGACGCACTCTCTCTATAAATGGAAACCTTCGCGCTTCGTACTCGTTATCAAACATTATTACTTCCACTGAGACATCTCTACCCAGCGTCGAAATATCCGGACTAATTATTCGATCCTTCGACTTCGAACCTTGTGGTATGCCGAGCATGGTCATATACTCTGTGATTCGTTCTTCTTCCGAAACAATCGGCTTCGTTCTACCTCTACCGACTTTAGCCGTTGGACCTACGATAGAATATGACCATCCGCTTAACGTCAAAGTCAAGAACCAGCCGGTAACAATAATTCTATTGAAGCCATAAGTCATGGTCTACCTCCATTGTTGGATCATTATTATCTTCTAAAACATCTATAGCGGTATCTAACGTGCCACCATTACCATCTGACACCCATACATCATCTTCAATGACGTCATAAAAATATTCCTCGATTGTCATCGTTCCCAATGCAGGTCCCACGCAGGCATCAAACACCTTGCCGTCGTAGATATTATACATATGCAAGTCGAACCATGTACGACGTTGGTCGTATTTAGCACAAACCGGCGTGGTCCCTGTTAATTCATACAAAGGATTATTGCAACGTCCAACGCCTATGAGATTATGCTCTTTCAAAAAGCCAAAGGGCAAAGTTTTTACCGAGGAAACCCCAATGCCCAATGCAGCACCTTCTGATTTTAAAGCCGCGGATTGTGTGGCACAATTTACCAACTTAACTCCTTGAACATCTTTTAGGTACGCTGTAAGATTAAAAGTATTATTTTCTTCGAAGAAATGTGGATAAGCTCTTATAGTATCATACTTTAGGTTGTCATTAGAAAAGAGCGCCGAAGTTACTCTTGCTAATGACTCTGATTTTCCCGAGCAACCATTAGCAGCCTGACAAGCAACATCCAAAGCCGATGCCCAGACATTCTGACGATCATTCGCAAAGTTCCGCCATGGTGGCTTAGGCTCGTCAAGAATCACGTAGTATTTATGCGCTCCGGTCGACTTGCTTACTCCCGTATCTTTGATCGTCCAATTGATTCGCCCCTCCCCGATGGCAACATGATCGGGGATCGCATTAGTTATTCTTATTTCCTCCAAATTCGATCTTCCACCACAAAACGCCACTTCCTTTTCTTCAAAGCCGGACAAAACGAAACCTTCACTCTCCGCGCAAATCGTAAGATTCGTGTCAACATTCACTCCAAGATCAAAAACCGCTTTTATCGTCACTCCTTCGGTACCGGCAATATAACATACCGGATCGTTTATCTCTCCTGAGTTTCTCCACTCTCCTAGTCTCGTCTTAATAGTACGATTTGCATCAAGTCGCATATTGACGGCATCATTCGCAACCGACGAAACATTATGATTGAAACGGATCGACTTAACCTCCAAGTTTTCTATCTGCGGCGGGTTAATCGTCAACTCCGAGACTTGTCGCATTGTTTCATTGGATCGATTCTCGACAAGCGTAGCAATAATTTTCACGTCATTAGTCGAGGTACTGAGCGAGACGGTCTGATAAAGTCCTGAGAGATTTATGTTCTGTCCAGGACCAATCTCCAATATACCGGCTGGGCACTCATCACCTTCTCGTAGAACGAGCTTGTCGAAGTTAACGCGCTCAATATTGACATGACAACCGAGTTCACCTCCGCTTATGCCAAGTGAGAACGCGGCAAATTCTTCCTGAGAAGGTTTCCGTCGCTTTACGCTATGAGCACAACCGGAGCACTCTACATACGAAGGCGATAATTCGACCTTAAGCGTGGGCCTAGAAACCTCCTCGAACTCGCCGAATTTCAAGAACTCAAGTTTTCCAGGACCGCCTCCGTTACGCGCAGTAACCGACATCGGCAAAACCTCACCTTTCGCCATTACGATAGAGGCTTCGCCACCAACTCCATCAGTCTCGGATGTCCACTCCGCACTCACGCCGAAATCGTCGCCAAATCGCACCTCCGCTTCGTCGTCCGCTTGCAATTGAAAAGTATATCGTCCCGTTTCCAGCGCCCTAAAGTCCTGTCCCTCGGCTGAAATCGAATATACGCTGTTTGTGTCATAACCAGGATCATTATACGAGATATCGCTAGTCGTAGTTTCTCCTCCGGGCCATTCTACACCATACACGTCCACTCCAACATCTTCGGTCATGTCGTAGTAAGAAACTTCAACATCAAACGATCCAACCGTTTCGCATTTATCCCCGTCAATCAAGGGCCAAGCATCCCGCACGGCCATTACTTCATTTCTTTGTTCTGCCAGCAGGGTTGCTAATATCGCCGCATAATCTATCGGCTCTCCGTCATCATCTTCCATATCGGGAAGTTCGGGGTCTGTCCCCGCTTCATGCTCCTCAATATCGGGGATTCCATCCCCATCGGTATCTCGATCCGCGTCAGCAGAATTTGGATTGAAGTTATATCTTATTTCTTCTCCATCCAAGATACCATCCCCATCACTATCCCAATTATCAGGATCGGTTTCGTATTGCCATCGCTCCTCGTAATCACTTAACCCATCACCGTCACTATCCATACAGTCCGCGAGTCTTTCGAAGCCGGGCGTTTCCGGTGTCGCCTTGCAGGTACAATTCCAATAAACGTTGGTATAATAAGTTCCAAGTTCGAAAGCGTCTTCCACAACGTTGGTAGTCGCAAAACAATCGGAAAGATGCGTTAGTGGAATCGCTTCGTGCCACCCTGGAATTTGCACACCGTTTACCGTCGTCGTAATCGCATTAAGGCCGGTGACATCTATTGAATCGTAGAGATACCATTTCGAAGTCTCCAATCCGGACGACACGAAAACATCCAACTTATTTCCGGGGATTGTCATTGTGCTCGGCCACTCGGCAACCGACTCCATAACTCTATCATCAACCCGATGAGCCGTATATTGAAGCGTGGTTACAACGTTCGGGGTATCGGCTAATCTCGCAGCTCGCATCCTTCTTGCAAGGTATGCGTTAGCTTCAATTTCTTCGTTGCTAGGTCCATAGGCTTCATCTTCCGCTATTGAGTTGAATACCAACCACTTGGTCGTTACATGCGAAAGCTTCAAATACTCAGGAGTATCTTCGTTTAGTTCGAAGTCGAATAAATCCGCGAGCATAGTCGCGGCGTTCTGAGTCTCGGCGGGAATCATTCTAACAAGCTCACCTTCCTCATTGAAAAATTGCGCCGCACCATCTTCATCTCTAAGCCTAAGATAGTAGTATCCGCTCGTAAGCGCGTCAGGCCCAGTCATCACAACGCGATCTACATAATTCGTAATCGGCCAATCTACGGGAAGGATCAAACTGCCGTCCTGGCGAAGGACTCGCTTTACATGCTTATTCAACATCCACTGAATCGACACCGATTCAGGCTTAACCGGCTTGAGCTGACGGGCACGCCGCTCCTCCATTCCAGTGCAAGGCAAAGCAATGACGGAAAGAAGAATGATGGCGATATACTTTATCATGTATTTATTATATCAAATATCCGTATGACATACTATTACGGAAAACAGATTGTAGCTCTTCGCGAAGCATCCCTTGATATACACCTTCGCTTCGAATAAGTGGACCCACATGAATAGCATGCTCACTACCAATCCCAATCGATCCAAGAAACGACTCTAGATTTTCGACAAACGCTGAGATATCATATCATCGCGCGCGACGAAAGCGGAAAGGCTTCAAAAATGCCGCGGGAGGGCAAGCGCACTACACGCCACCAAATTCGCTAACAAGATAAAGGAAATAAAAAAACCGCGCTTGGTGCGCGGATTCTTCTTATTTGGTGGGCTATAGTGGATTCGAACCACTGACCTCTTCCATGTCAAGGAAGCGCTCTAACCAACTGAGCTAATAGCCCTCGCTAATTGACGTGTATTATATCATATTAGCTTACCCCCTGACAAGGGGGTATTTTAAGATTTTTCACTTTTCTTATCCGCGAGCCTTGATGGCCTGCGAAACCGCGAGCATGCGATCGGCAAGATCAGCGAAGCCGACATCGCTCGAGTAGACTTCCTTATAGTAGCTATACGCCTTATCGAGGTCACCCGCTTCTTCCGAGATAAGACCGAGCTGATAGACAACCTTCTTCTTGAGATCATCCATCGTCGGAATCTGATCGCGCGCGGCTTCGAGCTGCATGACCGCCATATCGCCCTGGCCCTTCATCACGAAGCACATCGCGAGGTAGTAAAGCGCCCAGAGACGATCCTTCGGAGACTTCTGCGCGAGCTGGAGGTGAGTAAGCGCGTCATCGTAATATTCGTACGTGAAGTACTGAACGCCGAGCTCATAGCGAAGGTGAAGATCGTTCGGATAGCGCTCGACGCGCTGCGCGAGATCGTCGAATACGAACTGATTCTTCTCGCCTTCCATCGCCTCGGCCTCTTCTTCGCGACCTTCCGAGCGAAGAATTCCGATCTGCTGATCGTAGTACTGAACCTTCGTCGCCGAAAGCATGCGGTCGAGTTCGGGGTCCATCGAACCGGAAGCTTCGATCGCGGCTTGCAAAGCTTCGATCGCTTCGTAGTAGCGCTTGTTCTGAATATAGATACGCGCGAGCGCACGACGCGCATTCATATTCTTCGGCTCCTTCTCGATCTGTTCGAGCTTATCCTTGATCATCGCTTCCGCATCATCGCCGAGGACCATCGCCTTATTTGCGGCGTCAAGCTTCGCGGCCTGCTCCTTATTCGCGATAAGGTTCTGGAAGCCGCCCTTCTTACCGGCGGTCTGTTCCCAACCGGCGGACATCGTCGCGCGAGCTTCAGTATTCTTAAGCTTCTGAATAACGTACTGGTCGCCCGGCTTGAGCTCGGCGAGCTTCTGGTAGCAGTCGCGCGCCTTATCCCAGCGATTGGCCATCGAATAGTAAGTCGCCACGCGATCCAAAAGCGCCGGATCCTTATTAGAGCACTCGTAAGCCGCTTCGATCGTGATCGCCGCGAAATCGGCCTTGCCCGCAGCCTCGGCCGCCTTAACCGCGACTTCGATATTGTCGGCATCGAGCGGATTGAGCTTAAGGAGGTTTTCGGCTTCTTCCATCGCCGCCGCGCCGTCGCCCTTCTTGACGAGCGCCATGATCTTCTGACGCGCCATCATATAGGTGATCTTAGCGCCGAATCCGACCTTACCGTTCTTCTTGAAATTCGCGATCTGCGCCGCGCGAAGAATCTTACGCGTTTCCAGAACATCCGGAGCCGCCTTGACCGCTTCCATGAGCATATCTACCGCGAGTTCATAACGGCCCGATTCGAGCGCCTGACGACCGCGGTTGGTGAAGTTCTGAGCCTTCTGAGCCAAATCTACTGCCATGATGAATTACCTCCTTGAAGAAATTACGGGGTGACAGCGAGGCGATCGTCTTCGCCCTTGTCGAAAACACCGCGCGCCTTATAGGTTTTAAGCATGAAATGAGTCGCCGTCGAAAGAACTCCGTCGATCGTCGAAAGATCGCTCGCGACGAACGCGGCGACGTCCTGAAGGCTATCGCCCTTGACGAACACCAAGAGATCGTAGCCGCCCGACATCAAAAAGCACGCTTCGACCTGTTCGAATTTAGAGACCTTCTCCGCGATCTTGCCGAAGCCCGAATCGCGCTGAGGAGTGATCTTAAGCTCGATTACCGCATGAACTTCATTCATAAAGAGTTTAGCTCCTTTACCATTTCAAGTTAAGTAAATCATCAACGATCAAGCGCGAGAGTTCGTCACACGCACGACCCGACAAATCGCGAAGCGCATTCGGATAGTCGTTTTCCACCGTCGTCGGAACTTCGACTTCATAGCGCTGATTGTCGATAAGCACCTTCGAAGCGCGGCGATCGATAACCGAGACTTCGACCACGATCTTCGCATCAGCGGACATCTTACGCAAGCCTCCGCGATAGTCGTAGCCCGTAGCGACCATATCGGCGCTGACGACGTTACCCTGAATCTCCAGCGCGGCATTCTCTTCGCTCGCGAGCGAGAAAGTGCCCTCTCGCTGAAATTCGCGCGCGAGCTGCCTCGCCATCACCGCTCCGAGTTCCTGAGTCTCGGAACCGTTCACAAAAGTCGTAACCAACACCGAGCGCTTATCCTTCGGAACTTCGCGCGTCCAGCTATACGACGTCGCACAACCGGAAAGAAGCGCAAGCGCGGCAAATAAAAACGCAACACGGGAAATCATTCTTCAGTCTCCTTCTTGTTAAGCGAATCGATTCGTTCGAGCTCATGAAGCCTATCGACGATAACACCGGCATAAGGACTCGAGGGATATTTCACGAGGAAAAGTTCATAGGCGTTAATCGCGCTACGACGAGTACGCGAGGGCTTATCGTAAAACTGCGCGGAGCGATAAGCTTCGCCTTCCATGATCACGTTCGCGTCGGTATGATAAGCGATTATCTCATCACGAGCTTCGGCGGAGAGCTTCGGGTTCGCCATCGCAATCTTAAGGAAGTTGATCGTGTCGAGCGTGCGAGCGCGATTGTACTCATGAGCTCTTAAAAGCTCCATGCGACAACGCGCCTCTCTCGAAAGCGCGGTAAGCGCCTGATCGCTCTCGGGATAAAGATTACGCAGGTTCTCGTACACCGAGACCGCGAGCTCGGGCTTTTTCTCGTCTTCGCGAAGTCGCGCGATCGTCAGTAGCGCATCGGGCGCAAACGCGGCGCCGGGCGCGCGCAAAACGATCGCTTCATAAGCGCGGCGAACATCGACCGTGTTGTCGAAGTGGAAGAAAACGACGTCCTTACCATCCGCACGCATTTTCTCGGCCGCGTCATAAGCGCATTTCGAAATCAACTTATAGTCACAATCGAAGGAATAGAAGTCGAGTAGATAAACATACTCCTTCGCCGCCTTCTCCGCTTCGTCAGTATATTTAAGGCAGATATCGGCGAGCGCCTTCTGAGCACGAACCGCTTCGGGGCTCACCGGCCACTCGCGAACAAGCGCGTCGAGTTCTTTCACGGCCTTCGAGAATTTCTTTTCGCGAATAAGCGAAGCCGAGTACTGAAGCTGCTCGGCGGCATTATCCTTCTTCGGGCCGTTCCAGAAATGAAACCACTTAGGCTCCTTGCGCTCCGGCTTAAGGAAGCTGTCGGTAGAGTCGAAACCGGGATAAGCGTCGGTAGCGTACTTGACTCCGGGACCCGCGCCGACGCCGGGCTGCTGAGCAACATCTGCCGCCACGAGCGAAGCCGCCGAAAGCGCCATAGAGACGAACAAAAATTTTCTCATCAATTTCATACGTATATTATACCACAAACGACGGCATTTATGGTATAATATCCTCACTTGATTTTTCAGGGCCTGTAGCTCATCTGGACAGAGCAGCTGCCTTCTAAGCAGCGGGTAGTGGGTTCGAGTCCCGCCAGGCCCGCCAAATAAAGCTTTCTTAGCTTCGAACCGCCGGGTTCAGATAGATGGGAAGCGGTTCTTTAATCAAAGCCGACGGATTCGCCTCGGCGAAACGCTCGAGTCCTTGCGCCGTAGGAAAAGCCTCTCCGCAATAAAAATCGCCGAAGTACTCCTTCAAAAGCTCTCCGATTCGCTTGTGATCCGGCGAGAGCATTTTCACGCCGCGCGGCACTCTTTTACCGAGACCTTCCTTGTCGACCTGATAGATTGGACAAATGAGTTTGAAGCCATCGAAAAGCGCGACCCAATACATGCCCTGACGCGCATCGCCGACGACACAAAGCGGCTTGTCGGCGCTATCCTGCAAGGCGCAGGGACTCGGAAGTCCGAAGACTTCGACCTTTTCGTTAGCCGCGGCATAACCCAAAGCGAACGCGAGCGCGGAGCGAATCCCCGCGAACGAACCGGGGCCGATTCCGACAACGAGACGCTCGACGCCTTCAAGATCGAGTTTCTCGACCCAATCGCCCTCTCTCACTTCACCGGTAGAACGTTCAAGGTACAGACTTTTCATACCACTTCTCCTGTCCATAAGGAAAATCGCTCGGAATGTAATTCTTCACAACCGGTCTTAAAAGCGTGTACGCTTTCGAGAAATGAGTATAGATCCAAGGACAATCTTCACGCAGGATCTCCTGGCACTTTTCGTAATCGAGGCCATCGAACGCCGCGTCGTACTCGGAAGATCGGTAATTCGAGTGATTCGCGCCGGGGCTCACGTTCGCGGAATGAAAGAGCTGAAGAAAGTTTTCGGCGTCAGGATAATCTCCGACCCACGCCATGCGATACATCTGAACGCGGCTTTCGTTAACCGCGCGCAAGAACGCATCCCAAGTCATGAACTGCAGCTCGAGCTTAACTCCGATTTTTTCGAAGAAGCTCGCCATAAGTTCTCCCGACTCGCGGCTATCCTGAGTAGGCCGCCCGATCGTTAAAGTAAGCGTAAGCCGACGCCCGGTTTCAGGATCGATTCCATTCGGATAACCGGCTTTGGCGATCAGCTCTTTCGCCTTTTCGAGATCGCAAGCATAAGGGAAAGGTTTATCGGACTTATCCTGAACTCCGTAGGGGACGGGTCCGTCGGCGCGTACGATTCGGTGGTTGTAAAACTTCTCCCACGTCGGATAATCGAACGCCGCGTTCAAAGCCTGACGAAGATACTTGTTTCGACCCACGACGGGATCATTCATATTAAAACCGACATACGCGACTTCAAGCTTCGGCATGCCATGAAGCTCAACGCCTTTGTCGACGAGCGATTTATCGAGACCGCCCTCACCATCGATGATCGCGTCCCAATTATCGCGACTGATTTCGCCGAGCATATCGATCTCGCCTTTAAGAAACATGAGCCACTGAGTCGAGACGTCGTCAATCACGAGATAGCGAACACGATCGAAGCCGCTCGTGTTCTTCTCCCAACCGCGCCAATCGGGATTCCTGTCGAAGACCATTTCATGGCCCTTCCACCACTTCGTGAGTTTATAAGGCCCGGTCCCCTCGCCCGATTCGAGTCTCACCGACGAGTAGCTCATCGCGAGCATCCAAGGGAAAACCCGCTGAGGATATTTAAGGCGAATGACGAGCATCTCGTCGCCCTCGGTTTCGATCGAATCGACCGCTTTCATCGTCCAACCGCCGGGGCTGACGTTCTTGACATCGCGAAGACGATCCAAGTTACGCTTGATATCCGAAGAATTTACGGGCGAATTCCGAACGAGCTCGAAACGATAAACGAGCCCGTCTTCCGAGACGCGCGGCAATTCGCAAAGTCCCGGAACGAGTCGGTAAGGACGCGCGGTATAATCGATTTCGAGCGGGGTTTCATAGACGAGATTCACGGCGCGGCAATCGTAAACCGCTTCCGCCTGAATCGGATCCATCGAGGAAACGCGCTCCATCGGACGCGTGAAAGTCGCGGCGAAAATCAGAAACGACGACAAGATCATTGATGAACCTCCAAGCGCACGGACAATCGCTTGGGCGCGTTAGGTAGCGACGAAAGCGCCTTCTTGATACGAGCGAGGTGTTGACGCATCACGAATAGTAGCGGCGCGCTCTTCACATAAAGAACGACCGTCCCCGAATCGCTGCGCCCGGGCTTCATCGGTAAGCCGGGGAAAAGCTTCGGCCAAAGATCGGCTACCTTATCGAAGAACGGATTTTCTTCTTTGACGAGCGAAGAAAACGCCGCGTCCAACGCCGAGCCGAACTCGCTGAATCTGCCGCGCTGATCGAGGCCTTCGGCCGTGCCATAGAGATTCTTATCATCCATCTCTACACCTGGACCTATCAGCCTACACCTATCACTTGGCCTTCATCTGAAGCCAAGCTTCAATGAACGGCTGGATATGGCCGTCCATGACGCCCATGACGTCGCTCGTCTCGCACTCGGTACGAAGATCCTTGACCATGGTATAGGGGCAAAAGACGTAGGAGCGAATCTGAGATCCCCAGCCGTTTTCGGACTTCGCCCCGTAGAAGCGATCCATCTCGGCTTTCTTCTGATCTTCGTAATATTCGTAGAGCTGGGCGCGAAGCATGTTCATCGCCTTCTCTTTATTCATGTGCTGCGAGCGTTCCTTCTGACAAGCGACGACGATGCCGGTCGGAAGGTGCGTGAGGCGCACCGCCGAGTCGGTCTTGTTGACTTGCTGACCGCCCGCGCCACCCGCGCGATAAGTATCGATACGAAGATCTTCATCCTTGATCTCGACGTCGATATCGTCGTTGATTTCGGCAACGGTTTCCATCGAAGCGAACGAGGTCTGACGGCGCTTATTCGCATCGAACGGAGAAATTCTGACGAGACGATGAATTCCGCGCTCGGCCTTAAGCATACCGAAGGCGTAGGAGCCTTCAATGCGGAAGTAGACGTCCTTATAACCCGCCTCTTCGCCCGGCTGAGAATCGTATTCTTCGATCTTCCAGCCCTGATCTTCGGCGTAGCGCTTATACATGCGATAAAGCATCGAGACCCAATCGCAAGCTTCGGTACCGCCTTGGCCCGCGTGAAGACGAACGAAGACGTTACACTGGTCGAACTTGCCGCCCAAAAGCGACTGAAGACGAAGCTTACCGAAATATTCATCGGCCTTGGCACACTCTTGAAGCGTATCTTTAAGCGCGTTCTGCTGAGCATCGCCCTCTTCCATCTCGGCGAGCTCTAACATAACCGCCGCGTCATCCACCGTCTTCAAAATCGCGTCGAAAGGAACGACGTACGCGCGTTCGGCGTTTGTAGCCGAGATGACTTCGCGAGCCTTGTTTTGATCGTTCCAGAAATCACCCTGAGCCTGAGCGTCTTCAAGCTCGGCCAAACGAGCGCGGCGCTCATCGATCTTGATATAATCGGCCATTTCGCCGACACGACGCTTAAGATCATCGATCGTCTGACGAACTTCTTCAACTTCCAAAAGCTTAACTTTAACTTCTTCTGCCATAGTGTCGATATTATATCATATTCCCCTTCGGCGGACAATACGAGAATAAAACAAAAAAGCCGCGGTAACCGCGGTCTTTCAAATTGGTGCTCGGGGCGGGACTCGAACCCGCAAGGATCTCTCCACATGCACCTCAAGCATGCGTGTCTGCCAATTTCACCACCCGAGCAGGTGTCGAAACTGATGTGTATTATATCATAATACCCTCGCTCGGCGCAAGGGGGTATTTTCAAAATTTTTCAGCCCAATGAAGCCGGCGCCGTAAAGGTCAAGCTTTCACGCGTAAACGGATGAACGAACGAAAGCGAGAGCGAATGAAGATAAAGTCGAGAAGCCTTCATGCCACCGTACTTGACGTCGCCCACTATCGGGTAGCCGGCTTCGGAGAAATGGACGCGAATCTGATTTTTCCGCCCGCTTTTAAGCTTTACCTCAACCAAGGTTGTACCATCCTTAACCGAGAGTTTCCTCCATTCGGTACGAGCGAACTTACCGAATCTCGCGTCGGAAACGCTCTTCACTTTCATCGTCTTCGGATCATCGCGAAGATACGATTCGATTACGCCCGATTCCTCGTCCAAGACTCCTTCAACTCGCGCCAAATACGTCTTCTCCGTAAGCTCATTCCAATTATCGCGAAAATGATTCATGACTTTCTCAGACTTCGCGAACATCATAACGCCGCTCGTCTCACGATCGAGACGATGGACGAGGTATACGCGTTTGGAGCTTTTAAGTTGCCCTTTTCTAACGTAATCGTTAAGAATATTCTCGGCGGTCACTTGAGTTTCCCGCGCCAAGCGTCCGACGACTCGCGTATGAGTAGTGAGTAATCCGACCGGTTTATTGATTACGAGCAAATCCCGATCTTCATAGATAAGCTCAAAGGGAAGATAGTTTTTCGTTTTCATCGATCCTTACCTTTCCCCAGGGATACGCGCGAAGTTCTTTAAGCGCTTCTCCCGCCAAAAACAGCGACCCGCAAACGAGTGTTTCGCCGCGCGAAGCTTCGAGCGCCGCGCTTAAGGACTCTTTCGCCTTCGCTTCGATTCCCAGCTCTCGCATCTTTTCGGATAGCTCCTCGGCGCCGAGACTTCGCTCATTTACAGTCTTGACCGCGTAGGCACGCTTGATCTTAGGTTTCAAAATTCTTAAAACTTCCTCAACGTCCTTATCGGCGCAGAAGCCCGCGATGAGCTCGACCTCCCCTTCCAAGCTTTCGAAGAGCGCTTTCGCCGCAGGCGGATTATGCGCTCCATCTACGATAAAACGACCGATTCGCTGAAATCTTCCCGGCCAAACGACCTCGGCCAGGCTTTTCGGACTGATTCCCATTACCTTAAGCGCGGCGAGCGCCGTAATCGCGTTCTCACGATTGAACGCGCCGGAGAGAGCGTAGTCACTTGGAATATCTTCCTCCGCAATGATTTCCGGCGCGTAATAAAACGGAGCGTCCATCTCCTCGGCGCGGCGCTTCACGACCTCAATCACTTCGCTCGAATTCTTACCAAGCACGATCGGAATTCCTCGCTTGATGATGCCGGCCTTTTCTCCCGCAATGGCTTCCAATGAATGCCCTAACCAATCGCAATGATCGAGCCCGATCTTGGTGATGATCGTAAGCGAGCTCCGGGCGATATTCGTCGCGTCGAGACGGCCTCCTAGACCAGTCTCCAAAACAAGATAGTCGACCTTTTCACGGGCATAAAGCTCGAACGCAACCGCCGTCAGCGCCTCGAAAAACGTAAGCTCCTCAATATCTTTCGCTTTCTCCGAAACGAGCGAGGCGCTGCATTCCAAGACCTCGTCCTCAATCGGAACGCCGTTCAAAAAGAATCGTTCGTTCAACTTCAACAGATGAGGCGAAGTATATCGGCCGACTTTATAGCCCTCGGCTAAAAGCGCCGCGTCGACAATCGCCGCAGTGGCACCCTTCCCGTTCGTACCGGCGATATGTATCGCTCTGATCTTCGCTTCGGGATTCTCCAATCGTCGGCAAAGTTCGCCGATCGTTTCAAGTCCCGGCTTCATTCCGAAGCGGCGACGAGATGCTAAATCCGAGATAAACTTCATCTACTGATCGCCACCGCCAAAACCGACGAGGCCCCGTATCCGATGATCGCGAACCACAAAACTTTATCCGAAAGCAGAACTCGCTCAGGTCTACCGACATCACCCTTCGTCCAGGTCAAATGAAGATAACGGGATATGCCGAAGAGTACGAAAAGCGAAGTCATCCAAAGGAATGGGAAGCGCTGCCCCATTCGCGAGGTAAGCGTGTAAGCGAGATATTCTCCGAACGAAGCGAAGGCCGTAAGATAAATAAGCGAGGCAAGCGTTCGGGGATGATAGCGTCGCAACACTTCACGCGAGGCCTTGGCGATTTCACGTTCATTCTTTCGTTTGCAAAGCGCAAGAAACAGCGAAAGCGTAAAAGTACAGACCAAAAGCCAGGGCGAGATATAGGCGGAGATAATCGCCGCGCCCGCTACCGCTCTCAATACGAAGCCTATCGATAAAGTCGCGACGTCCAAATACGCGAAGCGCTTGAAGAAGCCGGTATAAAGACACTGCATTACCGTATAAGCGAGCATCATCGCGAACGCAGTCGCGCGAGAAGGCAAAATGATCACTATCAAAGCGGGATACGCGAAACCGATAGCGAATAATATCAACGCCGCTCTAACCGCGTCGATTCGCGATATCAGCTCAGAGGCGATAGGACGGAAACGTTTGATCGGGTGAAGACGATCATCTTCAAAATCCGAGACGTCGTTCAGCAAGTAAAACGCGGAGGATACGAGCGAAAAAGCTCCCGCCATCGCAAACGCCAACAAAAACGACTCCCAGCCACGCACGATCTCACGTTGGCTCGCGTCGGCTACGGAGAAGAACCAAGCGAGCATCACCACGCCGTTCTTCGTCCACTGCTCGACGCGAAACGCGCGCAGCCAGAGCCATAGACGATTAATGGACACTCTTCTTAAACTCTTCGAATTCAGCCTTTTCGAAAGTCGAGAGTTCGCCGATGCGCTTATTGACCTTCATGATGTTCGCTCTGGCGCGAAGCGTATCACCTCTCATGAACTGAACACGGGCAAGCGAAAGCACCATACGAATATCTTCTTCGTGTCCATTGACCTTCGAAAGATCGCAGGCCTTCTTGATCGATTCTTCGGCTTCGTCAAGATTGCGCTTCGCGTCCATCAACACCGAACCGAGCGTCTCCCAAGCGACATAAAGCTTAGGATTGGTCTTAACCGCCATACGCGCATAGCGCTCGGCCTCATCAAAATTCTTTTTGCGACGATAGACTTCGGCGAGGTCGTTCATCGCCAATACCACCGGGCGCGTCGCATCCGCGCTACGGCGAAGGAACGCTTCCGCTTCATCATAATTGCCGCGACGCAAGGCCAACGATCCCATCACGTAGTTCGCAAGCGGAGCGCGACGATTCTTGCGAAGAATATCTTTCGCATGCGCTTCTGCGCTTTCGACATCATCGAGCGAGATATCAAGTCCGAGAACAAGATCCTGCGTCGCCGTGATATCGGGGCGAGATTTCGCAGCCGCGATAAACGCGTCACGCGCTTCGCGGCGCTTCTCTTCGCCCTTACGCATAAGGAGGAACGCTTTCGTCGTCTGAACATAGTAATCGTAAGCATCGCGAGACTGCCCCTCCATCGCAGGAAGAATCGAGTTCTCAAGCTCCTTCTCCAGCGCCGTCTTGGCGGCTTTATCCTTCGCGCTATCACACTGCTGCATCGTAACCGCGGCAAGAAGGCTCCACGCCTGCATATCCTGAGGATTTTCGCGAGTCACTTCGCTAAGAATACGCTTGGCTTCGTCAAGCTGGTTCTTCATCAAGGCAACCATCGAAAGTTCGATCTTCGCGCGAGCACCTTCTCCGACCTTCGCGGCACGCTCTAGATATTGAAGCGCTTTCTGACTGTCACCTTCAATAAGCTCAAGGCGCATAAGGCCGATCAAGGCGTCGTGGTCGTCGGCGTTATTCGCCAAAACCTGTTCGTAAACCTGACGCGACTTACGAGTATTGTCGTCGTTGGCATACAACGCAGCCATCATATTCATAATCGCGCCACGACGATCCGAGGGGACGAATTCGATCGCGCGACGAATTTGCGACAGCGCGTCACCGGGGCGCCCGGAACGAGCCCAAGTAAAACCGAGGCGAATGAAAATCTCAGGGGAACGAATATACCCGTAATAGTTGCCGAGGCGATAAACGTAATAGCGGCGATCCTTGTCGGCGATAATACCCTTAAGCTCCTTTTCCAACTGCTGACGCTTCGCCGCGGCCTCGGAATAACCGACGCGCGCCATTTCGAATTCGTTGAAGAGCGCGCAGACGTTATCGGCGTCAATCTCGTTCATTACAAGCTCATAAAACTTGAAAGCGTTCACGTTGTCGGCCTTATCCTGAAGATATACGCCGCGATTGTTGGCGACGAATCCGAGGTGGCGACGAATGTTAAGACGCATGCGGTCCACGGGGTTCTTGACGCGGTGGAGACGATAGCTTCCCCAGCCCTTCGGAGCTTTTAAGATCGTATCGAACTCCTTCCAACAACTCCAATCGCACTGAATAGTTTCTTTCGCGCCGAAGAACGCGAACTCAGGAACGGACTTGAAACCGGCCGAATACCAAAGATCCGGAGCTCCGTAAATAGCCACATGGTCAGCGACATTGGGATCCGCGGCGAACCAATCTTGAACAAACGGCAACACACCGAGCGAGAGCGATAAAACCAGCTCCTCATTCTTCGATCCTCCGAGATTCTTCGCCTTAACAAGTTCGGATAGATGCTTCAAATAAAGGTCATCAAGGTCGCGATTAAGGCAAATGAGATTAAGTTCCTTGCCGCGAGATTTCGCTTTTAGGCGAAGATGGTCATCAAGAGTTCCATCGGAAACGAACCACGTTCTATCGCCGAGATCGTCAAGAATCTTGTCGGCCATTTTATCGGCGAAATCGCCCTTCGCGCCATCAAAGGAGAAAAGCTGAATTATTAGCGTAATCGTTATCACAACGGCATAAACGCCTCCGGAAACCATCGCGACGAGCTTACCCTTAGTAGCAACCGAAACCGTATCCTGACTTTCGTTTTTACGCGTCGGCGCGACATACAAAAGCGCCCAATAAGAAGCTACATAGCCCGCGACAAAAGCGGCGAACGCACTCGTTACGACCGGGAGAACACCGAAGGGCTCAAGATAAGCGCTGGGAGCAAAAGGAGTCGAAATGGCGACGATCGAAAGAATCGTCATGCAGATATGGAAGAACCACTGCGTGAACTTGCTCTCCTCGTTATACGCGTTATAGCTCGAGAAAAGCGCCACCACGAACGGAAGCGTCGAAACGACGGCAACGGCGAGCCAACCTTCGGAAGTGAAGTAGCCCTTGAATTCCTTCGCTATATCACGGGCGAAAACGAGGAAATCTCCGACGTTATTCCCGGCGAAAATCGAAAACGCCAGCAAATAAGACATTATGAACAGGAAGATATCAAGATAGGGTTTCTTACCGCGCTTCAAATCAACTACGGCGACAGCAACGATATAAAGCGGAATAAGCGCAATGAACAGCGCGGAATCGGCAAGGCCGAGGCCCGAGAGAGCACCGATCAAAAGCGCGAATAGCGGCGTGAACTTCTTCGACAAACGAGAAGCCGGAATCATGAGCGAAGCGATGACGAGAGCCCAAGCCGCGTCGAACATTCTCGCGGAAAGATGAGTCGCAGCTCCGCGAACCGCTGGCGTCAACATGAAGACCACTGCCGCGACGACACCGGCGAATCGGCTGGCCGGGACTGACCACTTTTCAACCATTTCTCCGCCGATACGCTCTCTTACGAAGAACGAAACGAGGTGATAGAGCGTAATGACCGCAACGACACCGATAACAGGCGAGATAATATCGAAGCCCAAGAAACGAGTGAAGATTTCCATTAGCGGGCTCGGATTCACATTCGCGATATCGAGCTTGGACCAAAGAACTTGAAGCCTCGCAGCCTCGCCGGGGAAAACGTAATTCGCCATCGACGCGAAATAAAGAATCGCAGCCAAGACTCCAAGTCCTGCCGCGATAATCCAATCGGTCGATCTTCCAACGACTTTTTTGAACTTCTTCATATCTTCTCTCCCTATGTCACTTTAAATGCTGCGAATTTCCGGAGCCGGAGGCTTGTTATAAACTCGAGAATTCGGCGGAACCGATTCCATCAACCAAACGTTTCCGCCGATTTCACTTCCCTTGCCGATCGTCGTCTCGCCTCCGAGGATCGTGGCCCCGGAGTAAATCACGACATTATCTTCGACATTCGGATGGCGCTTTATACCTTTGATAAGCGCTCCGGTTTCGGGATCTTTAACGAAGCTCTTGGCACCGAGGGTAACGCCTTGATATAGCTTAACATTCTTTCCTATCACACAAGTCTCGCCGATGACGACACCGGTTCCGTGGTCAATGAAGAAATGTTCTCCGATAGCCGCGCCGGGATGAATATCGATACCTGTCTTGGAATGCGCGAGCTCGCTCATTATGCGAGGTATGATCGGCACCTTCAAGAGATAGAGTTCATGAGCGATTCGATGAATCGTTACCGCCAAAAGGCCGGGATAGGCCATAACGATCTCCATGCGACTCGTCGCCGCGGGGTCTCCCTCGTAGGCCGCATCGATATCGGTTTCCACGAGACGTCGAATGTTCGCGAAGGATTTGACGAATTCCGTTTTCGCCGCCTTCGCCTTTTCAGCCCCGATCAAAAACGCGATATCTTTTTCCAAATCTTCGACGATCTTTCCCAGACTGTCTTTCGAGCCGAGCTCCCCGTAAGCGCAAGGATGCAATAATGCAAGAAAACGCTTGATCACGGTTCTTATACGTTCGGGAAGCGTCATTTTAGAAATTCTCCAATGTATCTCGCGAGATCTTCAGGATGAGTCAAGAACTGATCGTGCCCGGAGCCGGTCGAAACGTGGTGATATTCAACGTCCTTCCCGCTCGCTCTCAAAGCTTCGTAAATCGCTTTCGACTGTTCTTCCGTAAAAAGGACGTCCTCATCAAGCGAGAACACGCGCACTTTCGCCGCCACATTCGCCATCGCTTTTTCAAGCGAACCGAATTCCTTCGCAACATCGAAACGGTCCATCGCGTCGACTATGTGAAGATAGCTGTTCGCGTCAAAGCGACCCACAAACTTCTTGCCCTGATACTGAAAATAGCTCTCGACTTGATAATCTTCACCGAAGGGAAGCGGATTTACCCAGTTTTCCTGTTTCTCGCGATGGAATTTGTTCTCCAAATAATCGCGCGAAAGATAGGTGATATGAGCGATCTGCCGCGCAACGGAAAGGCCTTCCTTCGGCCCCTTCCCGTCCCCGATTTCGTAGTAATCGCCTCCATGATACTCCGGGTCGTTGACGATAACGCGCTTCTGCAGCGCATCATAGGCGAGAGCCTGAGTATTCATCGACGCCGAGGCTCCGATTATCACCGCGCGTTCCATCTCGTTCGGATAGCGGCACATCCACTCGACGACCTGCATACCTCCGTAGCTCCCGCCAACGAGCGCGTAAAGCTTGCCTACTCCGATCGTCTTCAGAAAAAGCCGGAAAACGTCGACCGCATCCGACATCGCATACTTCGGAAACTTAGAGCCATAAGGTTTACCGGTATCGGGATTGATAGACGCAGGACCGGTCGTCCCCATGCAGCCGCCTAGCACGTTCGCACAAACGATATGAAAACGATTCAAATCGAAAGTCTTCCCCTCGCCTACCATCTTCGGCCACCACTCAGCGACTTTTGAGTCACCCGTAAGCGCATGGCAGATATAGATGACATTATCGCCAGTATTTTCGGCGCCGTATTCGTTATACGCGACCGTAATCTCCTTCAAGACTCCACCCCATACCTTGAGGCCGCCCTCCGGAAGCGGAAGCGAAACGTACTTGGTGCATCCGGTGGGACTCGAACCCACATGCCTTTCGGCACCGGAACCTAAATCCGGCGTGTCTGCCATTTCACCACGGATGCATGAATCGCTCATTTACCAAGCTTTTCCTTATGCGAGAAGAAGACTTTGGTCTTGCGCGCGAAATCTTCCTGTTCGGGGAACGTCCCGCCCTTAACGGAGGAGGCGAATTCCTCCAAAATCTTAATTTGCTTCTTGTCAAGATTCGTAGGAACCTCGAAAACGATACGAGCGTCGAGATCACCGGCAACTCCGCCACGAAGCGAAGTCACACCCTTGCCGCGAAGACGGAATACCTTTCCGTTAGCGGTTCCGGCGGGGATTTTCAAAGTCGCTTCTCCCTGCGGTGTAGGGATCGAAACCGAGCCTCCGAGCGCGGCGGTTATAGGCGAAATCGGAACATCGACGCCCAAATCGAGCCCGTCACGTTCGAAAATCTCGCTTTCCTTAACGCCGAGAATGACGTACAAATCGCCGTTCTCGCCGCCGCGGACACCTCCGCCGCCCTTCCCGGCCAAGCGAAGTCTCGAACCCGTGTCGACACCAGCGGGAATCTTGAGCTTGATTTTCTGATCCTTGGCGACCTGCCCGGAACCGTGGCACTTTCTACATGGTTTATCGATCTTCGTGCCTTCGCCTCCGCAGTGGGGGCAAGTCTGCCGAACTTGGAAGAAACCGGAGCCGCCGATAACCACGCCAGAGCCCCCGCAGGTTTTGCAGGTAACGCGTTGAGCTCCCGGCGCGAGTCCCGTCCCCTTGCACTCATCGCACTGAGACGGAAGCGTAAGTTCGATATCGCGCTCACTACCGAAAATGGCTTCATCGAAATCGATATCAAGACGAAACGTCATGTCCTCGCCGCGCTTGGGCGCGTTCGGATCGACTCGACGCTGACGACGCGCGCCTCCGAAGAAATCTCCGAAGCCGCCGAAGCTTCCACCTCCGCCACCTCCGAAGATAGAGCCTAAGATATCGCCTAAATCGACGTCTTGGAAATGCGAGAAATCACGTCCGAAATCGAAGCCGCCGGGCCCGAAATTGACACCTTGATGACCGAACTGGTCATAGCGCTGACGCTTCTCCGCGTTAGAGAGGACTTCATACGCCTCGGAAATCTCGCTGAACTTCTCCTTCGCCTCGGGATTGTCGGGGTTACGGTCAGGATGGTACTTCATCGCGAGCTTACGATAAGCGGACTTGATTTGATCCGCCGTCGCTGAACGCTCCACGCCGAGCACTTCGTAATAATCTCTCTTCTCTGCCATAACTTTACTTGAACCTTAAACTTTTTCTCTTACGCGCTTTTACCGGCCGAAACGACGACCTGCGCGGCTCTAAGGACCTTGCCCTTCAGCGTCCAGCCCTTCTTGGACTCGATCGAAACCTTGCCCTCTTCCACTTCCTCCGAAGGAAGCGTAGCGATAGCTTCCATCTTTTCCGTATCGAGCTCGAGCCCGACCGAATCGAACGGCTTCGCATCATGGCCTTCAAGCGCTTTAAGAAGATTATCGTAGACGAGCTTAACGCCCTGAACGAATTTATCTTCTTTATCCTCGGCCTTCTCAAGCGCGAGACCTAAGTTATCAACCGTCGGAAGAATATCCTTCAAGATGTCGCTTTCGGCATAACGATAGACGTCCTCGCGATCACGCGCCGCGCGCTTCTTATAGTTATCGAAGTCAGCGAGCGTAATAGCATACAAGGTCTTCCAATCCGGGTCGGTCGGCTTTTCCGGTTCAGCGGCCTTTTCAGGTTCCTGAGCCGTCGACTCTTGACCTTCAACCTTAACCTCGGTCTCTTCTTTCTTCTCTTCTTCTGCCATCTTTCTACACCTACAACCTACACCTTCACCTGAATCAGGCCTTGATTTGGCCTGCCTTGGCGAGCATTTTCGCTTCAACCGACTGAATTTCGGCAAAGCCCTGAGAGCTATGCGGATTAAGTCCATTCGACGCCTCCATCGAGCTATCGGCTTCGTTGTAAATGGTCGCCTTAAGACCAGTCATCAATTCGAAGAAGATATTGCCCTTGTAGAGCCCGAGCGTCACTTCCGCCGTCGCCTTATCAGCCCAAACCTGAATCGCGGCGCGAGCGGCCTGAGTCGCAGGATCGAACCAACGGCCATCATAAATCTGGTCGGAGACGAGCTGGGAAAGTTCCTTGAAGAGCTTCGTCGAGCGGCGATCCATAAGACCTTCGTAGATATATTTAAGGCCCCACGAAAGGACTTCCATACCGGGAGCTTCATAAACGCCGCGGCTCTTCGTACCGATGATGCGGTTTTCGAGCGCGTGCTTCATGCCGATACCATTGCGACCACCGATCTTGTTGGCTTCGAGCATCACTTCATAGGGTGTCAGCTTCTTGCCGTTAATCGCGACGCAGCGGCCCTTCTCGAACTTGAGCGTGATCTTCTCAACCTTTGCAGGCGCCTTCTCTGGCCAAACACCCATCGTGGGCTTCACGATACGCATCGAAGTCTCCATCGACTCGAGATCTTCCGCTTCATGCGAGAGGCCCGCGAGGTTCGCATCGGTCGAATATTTCTTCTTGGTGCCGACGAAAGCGACAATGCCGCGCTCGGCGAGGAAGTCGACCATCTGCGTGCGGCCGGGGAACTTCTTGAGAAGATCCGCGTCGCGCCAGGGCGCATAAACGCCGAACTTGGGATCGATGACGTTCGTATAGCGTTCGAAGCGCATCTGGTCATTGCCACGGCCCGTCGCGCCATGAACAAGAACGGTGCAGCCCGCCTTCTTCATCGCAGGAAGGAGCTTCTGGACGGTAACCGCGCGAGCAATACCCGTCGAATTCCAATATCCTCCGTCATACATCGCTTGGCACTTAACGGTCTCGAAGCAGATTTCGGCCATTTCCTTCGTGACGTCGACAATGGTCGTCTCGACGCCGGTCGGAGCCATCTTCTTCGCGATATCATTGATATCCTTTTCATCGGGCTGGCCGACATTCGCGGAGAACGCCTTTACCTTAACGCCCGCGTCCTTCAAAACGCAGCAAATCGTCTTCGAGTCAAGACCGCCCGAAACGCAAACGCCAACGGTCTTACCCTGCAAATCTTCAAGTTTCATAAGACTATAACCTCCCTATTCTGAAATTGTTGAGATATTATATCATATTTCCCCGTATTAACTCAATATGCGCCCTTCATGAACAAAACCGAGGAAACCGTACGGACCATTACCCAGATATCCATCCAAGGCGACCAATTGAGGATATAATAAACGTCGAGCGCGACGCGACTCGTATAGCTCGTATTCGATCTTCCCGAACATTGCCAAAGTCCGGTGATGCCCGGTCGAACACGCGAGAAGACTTCATAATCCTCACCATAATACTTCTTTTCTTCTTCGACGATTGGACGCGGCCCGATCAGCGACATCTCGCCGCAGAAAACGTTGAAAAGCTGAGGAATCTCGTCCAACGAGGTCTTTCTCATGAACCGTCCAAGCGGTGTCACGCGAGGATCGTTCTTGATTTTGAAGCGAGCATTCCACTGGGCTCTCATCTTCGGATCTTGCTCTATCAAGGTTTTAAGACGCTCTTCGGCGTCCGCATACATCGTACGGAATTTAAGGACCTTGAAAGGACGTCCGCTCTTACCTAAACGATCGGCGCGATAGAAAACGGGGCCTTTACTCGTGAGCTTGATTAAAAGCGGCAGAATCAAGAAAAGCGGTGACGAAAGAATCAGCGCAATCGAGGAAAAGAGAAAATCGAGCAACTTCTTCTCCCACCTGAGCGCACGCATGCGTCCCTGATTCATCATCTCCAAGCCTCCGATACCGTCGAGCGAAATCGCATGCGAGCCGATAATCGGGAAAACTTCAAGGCGCGGCAAATATTCGATGTAGTCGAACCAAGCCGAGAATTCGCGAAGCTGCGCCCTGAAAAAGCGCTCATCCTGACAGGCGAGCAATATCTTAATCCCCTGCTTCTGCGAGGAAGGGACGACTTCTCTTAAATGCGCATGATCGAATTTACGAACAATATCGAAACCGATATACGCGTTCCTACCTAAAATCGCTTCGACGCGACGCGCCGTCTCGCCTTCGCCCGCCAACGCCACAGGGATTTGGCAAAGATTGAACCTGAAGAGAATTTGACGAACGAGATTTCTGAGCGACTGCGCAAGAAAGCCGACCGCGAGACCGGAAACGACGATTACCAACCGCGAATAATCGGTATTGTGCCGCGCGAAACCCAAAAACGCCATCAAGAGAACATGCGAAAAAATCGCCGAGGCGATCAACCGCCTGAACTCCTCGACCGGCGAAAGCGGCATCGCGGGATACATGAAGTTCCCCTGATACGTTCTGGTAACGACGTTGAAGCCGAGATAAATCGGCAGGAGCGGCCAAAGATTCCAGTAATCCGACGCACCATAGCCTTCGAAGCCGAAAAACCGAGAATAAATCGCAACTATTACCGCCCAGATAGACACGAGCGCAATCGCATCGACAATCATCAACGCGAGGACGCGGCAATTTCCGGAAACTCTCTTGAAAATCGTCATTTACCGGTCTGCAGCACCTTAAATCCGAGCCCTTTGAGCGCAGCGGAGTCGAGACAATTGCGAGTGTCGAAGACGAGCGCGGGCTTGCGCATGGAGGCGTAGAGGCGCGCCCAATCGAGCGTCGGATAGTGGCACCAGTCGGTCATGACGACGATGGCGTCAGCGTCACGTGCGGCGGCGTATTCATCCTCGGTGAATTCGATCGGCGCTTGCTTGAAGATGCGCGAGTCGCTACCGCCGGTCGAAATGTCCTCTTCGATCAAATCAGCGAGATCCTTCTTCGCATTTGCGAGCGCCTTCGGATCGGTGATTGCGAGGCGGACGTGCTCGTCGTGGAGAAGGCGGACGACGGTTCCGGCGGGAGTTTCGCGCGTGTCGCCGGTATCCGCCTTGAAGGCGAAGCCGAAGATCGCGATTTTCTTGTTCGCAAGGGTGTTGAACATCGCCTTGAAGAGGCGCGAGACGATGCGCTCTTGCTGGTGGTCGTTCATCTTGATGACCTCATGCCAATATTCCGCGGCAGTGTGAAGTCCGAACGATTCGCAGAGGTAGACGAGATTGAGGACGTCCTTCTTGAAGCAGCTGCCGCCGAAGCCGGGACCCGCCTTGAGGAACTTAGGTCCGATGCGATGATCTGCGCCCATCACCTTCGCGACCTCATCGACGTCCGCACCCGTCGCTTCGCAGAGCCCCGCAATCGCATTGATCGAGCTGACGCGCTGCGCGAGGAAAGCGTTGGCGGCAAGCTTGGTGAGCTCGGCGGACCAGACGTTGGTCGTCAGGATCTTCTCCCTGGGAACCCAGTTCTTCGCCGCGCCTTCGTAAATCTCAACCACGGCATCGACCGCCGCTTGGCCTTGGGCGTCTTGCGGACCGCCGATAAGCACGCGGTCGGGATTCATGAGATCCTTAATCGCCGTACCTTCGGCAAGAAATTCAGGATTCGAGAGGACTGTAAAATTCCTTTGTTGACCTTGACCTTCAACCTTGACCTCAGAACGAGCATCCTGCGCGTTCAGTATCGCCTCCATTGCCGCGGCAGTTCTTACCGGAAGCGTCGACTTTTCGACGACAATCTTGGGTCCATTCGCCCACGCCTTGATGTTGCGTGCGGTCGATTCCCAATACTGGAGGTCGGATGCGCGTCCCGCTCCTTTGCCGAACATTTTGGTCGGGGTATTGACGCCGACGAAGATGATGTCGCACTCTTTCACCGCCGCTTCGATATCGGTTGAGAAGAAGAGATTTTTTCCACGTACTTCCCTCACGACATCCACGAGCCCGGGCTCGTAGATCGGGAGATCAAAGTCCGCGGAGTTCCACGCGGCGATGCGCTTTTCGTTGATGTCGACGACGATGACTTTGCGGTCGGGATTCATCTTGGCAATCACCGCCATCGTCGGTCCGCCAATGTATCCCGCACCTATGCAAACGATATCTTTGTTCATAAGGGTAATTATACCAAATCACCGCCGTCTTTTCCACCGCAAAAAGAAAGACCCCGCTCCTTGGAGCGAGGCCTTATCTCAAGCGTTCGACTTAGGAATTATTCCTTTTCGCCGAAGAGCCAGGGACCATTGACGAACGGGAAGACCGGAACCTTCGAGTTGTCGCAGAAGTTGACGAGACCGATCTGGATACCCTTGCGCGAGTCAGCCTTCTTCGTGTGGGTGACGATACCGACCTGAACGCCCTTCGACTCGTCCGCGTCAACCGCGTAACCGGCCTGGCAACCGTTCTGAAGCGTCTTGCAACGAGCGGCGGCAGCGGCCTGGAAGCCCATAACCTTACCATCGACGCGGCTGGCACCAACCGCTCCGCAAGCGCCGATTACGCTGCCGTCGATCTTCGACATGACGATCGTGCCCTGAGCACCGATGAGCGAACCTTCGATGCGAGTCTGGCCGAGGCCGATATTGACGCCGTGAACGGTCTTTGAAACGCCGCGGATAGCGTCGGCGCGGAACTGCTGGACGCAGTTGTCAGTCGACTTGTCCTGCATATCAGGGCTGTTGAAGCACCAGAGGACCTTGACGCACTTGTTGTAATCGAGCTGCATGTTGCCGGCTTCACCGGGGAGTTCAACCTTAGCAGCCATAGCGGAAAGACCGGCAACGGCGGCGAGAGCGAAAACGAGTTTCTTCATTTCTATTGTATCCTTATCTTTTATTCGACCTCGGACCACCCGAAATCAATATGATGTTATTATACCAAATTCGACCGCCTCTTCGCAACCCCGAAACCGCATCATCCCTCAACGAATCAAGACCTCAAGGCATCAGCTATAGTGCGCTTGAGTTTCCACAAGCGGAATTTGGCCTTTAAAGGGAGCATTCGAGCAAGCTCGGGATGTGCGCCCAGAAGTTTCATGAGCCTAAGCAGAAAGACTTTGGTAAGCGAAGGATCCCTCGTTTTCGTCACCTTACCGACGAGAGTCGCGAGGCCCTTTACCACCTGACGGACGGGGATATCGCCGGCATAAGGAGAGTCTATCATAAGAATGGAATCGATACCGGAAAAAAGCCCCTTCATTCGCTTACTCGAGAATTTCGAACGAACGATGGTTTCGGTCCCGTTATTGATGTAAACGTACATCGGCTCTTCCACCGCGGCGAAATATTCGACATCGCAGAAAACGGAAGTCGTAACGGGATAGTCTTCATGAAGAGTCGCGGGGAAACGACGATCCTTGAAAAGGCTCGAGACATAGAGTTTATTGCACGCGGAATACTCTACTTTTTTACCGACTATCCAAGCGTTTTTGCGCTTTGTCCACTTCACGCGAGCTTCGCGCTTCTCGGGAACGCTTCGTAAGAAATCCATCGACACCACAAGGGGCAAGGACGACTCTTCGGCGACTTGAGTGAGCTTAGCGATAGCGTCCTCGGGAATAACGTCATCCGAATCGACGAACATCACGTAATCGCCGGTCATGGCATCAAGACCCGTATTGCGCGCCGGTCCAAGACCTTGATTTTCTTGGGTAATGACTTTAACGCGATCGGAATAACGCTCGAGAATCTCCGCGCAGTTATCGGGCGAACCGTCATTAACGCAAATGATCTCGACCTCAACCGATTTCGCCTTATCCTTCGCCGCCAAAATCGAGTCGAGGCAACGCTCGAGATATTTCTCGACGTTGTAAACGGGAACGATAACCGAGACCTTCTTCATCGCCGAATCTTCCCCTTTCTCTTCTTTACGGAACGGGGAAGGCGCTGACGAGCGCTTTCGCTTCGGCCTTGACGCGAGCGATGATCTTATCATCAGCGATACAATCGAGGACATCCGCAATCATCGTACCGATTTTAATCATCTCGCCCTCTTTCATGCCACGCGTCGTGACCGAAGCCGTGCCGATACGGATACCGGAGGTCTTGAACGGACTTTCGGTGTCGTAGGGAATGGCGTTTTTATTGACGACGATACCCGCCGCATCGAGCGCGGCAGCAGCGTCCTTACCGGTCAAGCCCTTCTCCTTTACGTCGACTAGGAAGAGATGATTATCGGTTCCGCCGGAAACGATACGATAGCCTCGAGCCTTGATCGTCTCGCAAAGAACGCGGCAATTCTTGACGACCTGCGCGGCATAAGCTTTGAAATCATCCGACATCGCTTCCTTGAAGCAAATCGCTTTCGCCGCGATGATGTTCTCGAGAGGGCCGCCCTGCATACCCGGGAAGACGGCGCTATCGAGAGCCTTCGCCCATTTCTCCTTGCAGAGAACGAGGCCGCCGCGCGGACCGCGAAGCGTCTTATGGGTCGTGGTAGTAACGAAATCGGCGTAGGGAACGGGGCTTTCATGAGCACCGCCCGCGACCAAACCCGCGATATGCGCCATGTCGACCATCATAATCGCGCCGACCTTATCGCAGATTTCACGAATACGCTTGAAATCGATCGCTCTCGGATAAGCGGAAGCGCCGGAAAGAAGAATCTTAGGCTTGATTTCGAGCGCCTTCTTCTCGAGCTCATCGTAATCGAGCGTTTCCGTCTTTTTATCGACGAAGTAAGGCACGATATTGTAAAGCTTACCGGAGAAATTGACCGAAGAACCGTGAGAAAGATGACCGCCCTGATCGAGCGACAAGGAAAGTATCGTCTCGCCCGGTTTGAGGCAAGCGAAATAAACCGCCATATTCGCCGCGCTACCGCAGTGAGGCTGAACATTCGCGTGCTCGGCGCCGAAAAGCGCCTTCGCGCGTTCGATCGCGAGCGACTCCACTTTATCGACGGGGCCGCAGCCCGAATACCAACGCTTCGCGGGATAACCTTCGGCGTACTTGTTCATCAAGACCGAGCCCGCCGCCTCGCGGCAAGCGCGCGAAGAAAAATTCTCGGAAGCTATAAGATTGATTTCTTCGTCTTCCTGGGTCGTTTGATCGACGATCGCCTCGTAGATTTCGCTATCGTACGCGGCTAGGCCCGAGCAATCGGAAAGACGAGCGGCGCGTTCCAACTTCGCGCGACGACGAGCATGGCGCTGATCGGCGTCAACCGGAGTCGAGATGAACGTCTTCGCGATTTCGACCGCGTATTCGCTCGAGACTATATCCGCGCCGAGGCAGAGAACATTCGAGCCGTTGTGTTGACGAGTAAGAACCGCCGTTTCGGTCGTATGGCAAAGGCCCGCGCGCACATTCTGGAAACGATTCGCCGCAATCGACATACCGATACCCGTGCGGCAAATGAGAATACCGAAATCGACTTCTCCCGACGAAACCTTACGCGCGACGGCGCCGGCGAAGTCCGGATAATCGCAGCTCTTCTTCTCGTTCGGGCCCATATCGATAACCGTCGCTATCGAAGAAAGCGCTTCGATCAAAATCGCTTTAAGCTCAAGTCCACCATGGTCCGTTCCGATCGCAATTTTCATATCTTCTCCTTTTTCGGTATATTATATAATTTGGCGCGGTACTTGGCAACCGTTCGACGCGCCATTTTGACGCCGCGCTTCTGAAGCTCCTCGGAAATCACGCGATCTCCCGGATAGTTTCCGCTCTCGGCGTACTCTTTCAAAATTTTCTTAAGCTCTTCGACCTCGGTCTTTTCGCCTTTAACGAAGAACGCTCTTAAAGGAACGACGCCGAAGGGAGTTCGGACGTACTTTCGAGCCGCCGCGCGAGAAACCGTCGCGACGTGACACTTAGCTTCTTTCGCAACATCGACCATCGTCTGGCGCTTGAGCGCGATTTTGCCGCGCTTCAAATATTCCTCCTGCCCGGCAATGGCGAGCGTCGCTATTTTCATGAGCGTCTGCTGACGACGAACGAGCGCCGCGCGGAATTCTCTCGCGTGATTCACCCTTTCCGCGGCATATTTGCGCGTCTCGGGCTCGATCGTCTTGTCCTTCGCCATCTGCAAATATTTAGGCGAGATATTGATCTCTGGGATATCTTTCGTTTCGATTTCCACGTTACCCGAGCGGTCGACTTTAATATCGGCATTAACGAACTGAGGCTTCGTATGATCGAAGAGCTTACCGGGGAAAGGATCGAGTTTTTTCAATATCCTGATCGCCGCGGGGCTTAACTTCCCGCTCATAAGCGAATCAAGCTCCTTATCCAAAACCGCCCTTTCGCCCTCGGAAAGCGTCTTCAACTGCGCGCGGAAACACTCCACGAGATCTTTCGCTCCGCAACCGAGCGGATCAAGGCTCATCACGAACGCGCGCGAACGCTCAAGCGACTCTTCACTCGCGCCGGTAATCATCACCAGATCCGGCATCGAACCGACAAAACGTCCGTTCTCATCAAGATTCTCGATTATCTTCGCACAAAGTTCTTTCGCGTCCGCAGGGATATCGCTCATTTCAAGCTCGCTCAAAAGATGCTCTTCGAGGCTCTCGGAGTCTTCCGCCGCCAGATTGTCGGTCAAAGCGGAAGAGGCGGCAATAAGCGAGCGATCGGTCACGAAAGTCGGGGAAAACTCAACGTCTTCAATAGCGGGGTTCGATTCCACTTCCTTTTTGACCGCGTCTCTAAGCTCTCCGATCGGAAGCTGCAAGAGATTGAGCCCCATCCACATCGCCGGGGTCATCGCTTGCTTTTGGACTTGGCTCGGACGTTGAGTAAGCTGCATTATTTAAGCATTTCCATTAGCTCGGCTTCGCCGATTACCGTCGTACCGAGAGCGCGCGCTTTCGACGTTTTCGATTCCCCGACGTTAGCGCCCGCAATCAAATACTTCGTTTTCGACGTTACCGAACTTTGTATGACGCCACCGGCGAGTTCAATGAGTTTCGCGTATTCACCGCGAGGCCTCGATAAAGTCCCCGTGATCACGCACCCCATCCCGACGAGCGGCCCCGAAGTTTTGATCTCCGATTTCGCTTCACTCTTCGGATTGAGATCAAGAGCTTTCATGGTGGAGACGAACTTTTGCCCGTAGTCGGAAGCGAAAAAGTCGATAATCGCCTTCGCGACGACTCGCTTATCCTCTTTCAAAACGGAAGAATCGACAAGATCGAAGAACGTTTCGTGTTTCGCGGCGATTTCTTTCGCGATCGTCTCACCGACGCCGGGAATTCCGATCGCGAAAAGCCAGCGGTGGAGCGGAAGCTTCTTCGCTTCATCTAGCGCGTCCAAAAGCTTTTCGCCGTTCTTTCCGAAGTAGCCGATCACCATAAGCTCATTCATCGTGAACAAGTCGAGAATATCTTCCGCGAGCTTCATTTCGACGATCGTATCGGCAACCTTCTCTCCGAGACACTTGATATCAAGAGCATTACGCGAAGCGAAGTGCTCGATTCTACGCTTGAGTTTCGCTCCGCAAGCCGGGTTAGCGCACCGAAGCGCGACTTCGCCCTCGTTTTTCACGATTTCGCCGCCGCAGACCGGGCAGACGCTCGGCATTTCAAAGACTTTTTCTTCACCGGTACGCTTCTCGGTAATCACGCTTTCGATCGCAGGAATAACGTCTCCCGCCTTCACGATATAAACGTGATCCAAGACTCTCACGTCCTGACGCGCGATTTGATCGGCATTATGCAAAGTAGCGCGGGAGATCACACTGCCGGCGAGCTCGATAGGCTTAAGCTCCGCTACCGGCGTCAAAATCCCCGTGCGACCGACCTGAACCGTAATAGCTTCGACGATCGTTTCCGCGCGTTCAGGAGCGTACTTGTAGGCCCGCGCCCACCTAGGGCCGTGGGCCGTAGCGCCGAGGACATCATGAAACTTACGCTCGTCGATCTTGATTACCGCGCCGTCGATTTCAAAGCGGAAAGAATGCCTTAAACGCTGAAGTTCGTCGATCGCATCGAAAACTTCGCTCATCGTCGAGGCGCTCTTGAACCACGGCGCGATCGGGAAACCCCACCGCTTGAACGCGGCGACCATCTCGGAGTGAGAATTGAAACCGTCGCAACCGATTCCACCCGCGTTATAAATAACGATATCAAGCGGACGAGAAGCGACCACCTTCGGATCCAACTGCTTCAACGAGCCCGCGCAGGCATTTCGCGGATTCGCGAAAGGTTCCAAGCCCTCTTCCTCGGCGCGCTCGTTAAGCTTAACGAAGCCGTCGCGCGTCATATACACTTCGCCGCGCACTTCAAGCGTCTCGGGCGCGTCTTCAGGGAGCGAAAGCGGAACCGATTTGATCGTGCGGATATGATTCGTGACGGCGTCGCCGACGAGAGCGTTACCACGCGTCGCCGCACGAGCCAGAAGTCGATTTTCGTACCTTAACGAAAGCGAAACGCCGTCGACTTTCGGCTCGACGACATACGTGAAACCGCTCACTTCCTTACGGATGAACCGATCGAAATCCTCAAGCTCTGACTTGGAGTGAGTCTTATCGAGGGATTGCATCGGCGGATCATGACGAACCGCGGCGAAAGCCGAAATCGGCTCACCCGAGACGCGTTGAGTCGGCGAATCGGCACGAACGAGCTCGGGATAGGCTTTCTCAAGCGAAACGAGCTCTTTTTCGAGCAAATCGTAGTCTCGATCTCCGATTATCGGGCGAGCTTCGACATAATAAAGGCGGTCGTGTTTTTTGATCTCGTCGATCAAGTGGGCGATACGCGACTGAGCCTCTTCTCTTTTCATCGATTGGCCTTTTTATAACGAATCTGTTTCGGCTTCTTTTTCTCGCTCGCTTCTCCCGTAGAAACGGAGACGTTTTTGGATTCGACCTTACGATTGGCTTCGACTTCGGCATGACGCTTCGTCACGAGAACGGGCCGAGAATAACCGGCTTTCGCGAGATAGCCCATAAGCGTACGCGAAGTCTGAAGCTCCTGCAAATCATCGTCAACCAGAATATGTATGACGCGGGACTTCGGAATATCGTTCTCCAGAAGCATTTGCGGCACTTCTTCGATCTCGACGAAGTTCTCATCGATTTTGACGCCGAGACGCGTGACATGAATCGAGGGGTCGTTCTTGTCGAGCGAGACGATTCTTTGAGACGCGCAGCCACAAAGAATCATAATCGTCATGCAAGCGATAACGCCGCCGATCGTAAGTAAAGACTTATCTTGCAAGAAGAATCTTCTCCACGCGAACGGCGTCTTCGGGAGTATCGACGCCGACGCCTTCGTCGTTCGTCTTCACGACCGCAATCTTCGCGCCCATATAGAGCGCACGAAGCTGTTCGAGCTTCTCGGTCTTCTCAAGCGCGCACGGCGGCTCTTTTATGTAGCGCTTAAGGAAAGCGCCGCGATAAGCGTAAATTCCGAGATGGCGAACGTAAAGACCGCCGGAAATGTCCGGCTCATTATCACGATCGCAAGGAATCGGACTACGAGAGAAATACAAAGCTCCGTCATCACCATCAAGAACGACCTTAACGACCGTCTTCGCCATCAAATCTTCCTTCGACTTGATCGGAGTAACGGCGGTAGCCATTTCGTACTTATCGGAAGCGGTAAGCTTTTTGACGAGTTCGTCGATAAGACCGGGGTCGATCAACGGCTCATCACCTTGAATATTAACGAGGATATCATCGTCGGCGAAATCGTCCGCGGCGACCGCGATGCGATCCGTGCCGCTGGGAAGCTCCGAGGGCGTCATGACGGCCTTGCCGCCGTGAGCTTCAACCGCCTGAACGATACGCTCGTCATCGGTAGCAACTAGAACCTCGTCGAGGCTTTTCGCTTTCTTGACTGCCTCGACGACCCAGGCGACGAGCGGCTTACCGGCAAGAATAGCGAGAGGCTTACCCGGGAAACGGGAAGAGCCGAAACGACTAGGAATCACTCCGTATATCTTCATTTTCGATTATCTCCACTTTTTTAAAGAACATCTTTCGCAATAGCGCGAGACGGCGCTCCTGGCGCTCCAAACTCCACATCGCGAAGCGCCACTTTTCTTCGAAGCCGTAGTTCTTCGGAAGCGATGGCTTGAAGGACTCGAACTTATCGCGCATAACCGCGAGCTCCCAGGCCATCGCATGAGTACGATATTCGAAGCCATCCATGAATTTAGCCGCGACATCCCGCATCGGCACTCGGTGTTTCTTCTGATACTCCTTCAGCGCATGAGCGTAATGAAGAAGATAGAAGTTCGCGATATGAGTCAGATTTTCATCGGTATACTCGAGGTTCGGCCAAGCGAGACTGCCGCGGATCGAGCAAGTCGAAACTTTCTTCGGAATGATTTTGCGCGAAATGATATCGTATTCGAATTCGTATATCTCTTTGCCGATGCCGAAGCGCGGGCTGTGGCTCTCGGGATCGTACTTCTTCATCGCCATATTCTGAGCCGCCGCGTCGCCCATCAGCGCCGCAAGCGCGAGCACGACCGAACTCTCTTCGCGAGAAGAATCGTCGACATCGGAGAAGTAATTAGCGGGAATCGAACCGATCGGCTCGCCTTCACAACGACGACGAATGAAATAATCGATGCGCTTTTTGCCTTTTAGCGAGTGACGTCGCAAGAGCCGATAATCGCTGAGCGCGATACCTAGCGCCTTGAACGATTCGACACGCGTAAGCATGTAGGAACCATAATCCTTCAAAGACTTGGAGAGTCGTTTTTCAATAAAACTATGTTCAATAGGGCAACGATTCGTCTTGTAAACGATTTCGCGAGTAGAGCCCTTACCGAGCGGGACATCACCGGTGACGCCTCTAAGCTCGTATACGTTCGCATACTCGATAACTTCGTCCTTAGAAGTCATCGCGCGAAGATTCGACAACAACAACTCGCTACGATCGTCAGTTCCAAGATGGTAAATCGGCCGACCTTCTACAAAAGTCGCACCGGGAAGCGCTGTTCTTCGATCATCAAACGCGATCGTCGAACCGTCGCCTATCACCGAATAAACTTCGCCGGTGATATGCATATAAAGCGTTTCGACGAAAGCTTTCGCCCCCTCATCAATAAATTCCGAATTAGTCAATAGAGCTTCATAATGAGCGAGGATCGCAGCGGTCTTTTCAACGAGTCCTAACTGACCTATTCTCTCCAACGTAATATCCTCAAGCAAAGCCTCAATTTCGGGGATAATCGTCTCTAGCGCCTGCCCGCGTTTAATGCCGAAAAACTCGATCTCATGATGACCACGATACTTCGGCATACGTGTAAATGAAAAACGATTACCTTCAAAGACCGAGGCTAGCTCTTTTATACCCTGAATGAATATATCAGGCTCGCTACCAGCATATTCCGAAAAACGCTTGAACTCCGGGAAGGTCAAGAAATGAACGCCCTTCGCGGAATGATAGTACGAAAGTTTGGAGCCGATTTTCTTCTTCGAAGCGCGCAGAGCAACGCGCATCTCGTTTTCTGTCCAAGCAAGAGGCTTGACGCGCCACTCCTGACCGAGGTGGCGAAAATATTCCAGCGTCGCGTCATTCCGCTCAGCCATAACCACTTCGTATAACTGGAGCGCCGCAACGGATCTAAGCCATTCATCATAAATAACGAGATCGCGAGTCGTAATCTCGCGTTGAGAAAACTCAATCGTCCGCTTAACTACATTAGCACAAAGAATTTTCGACATCAACACATCGCCACGACGTTGAGCTGGGACATTTGACAAATGCCAGAAACGTCCGTCGAGCAACGGGAACGCAGCAACCGAGTGATTCCCGGTAGATAGCGTGAATATCTTACCTTTAGCGCGCGGCTTCAAATCGGATTTGTTCACAATCAAGACACTTGGACGAAGTTCAAGAGCGCGTTCTACCCCGCGCTCGATAATGAAGGTGTCTTGGTTCAAATCATAAGCGGTGAAAACGCGCTCTTTACCCATCGACAAAGTCTTAACGCACGTCGAGCGTTTCTTACCCGAACGTTTAAGCCGTTGAAGAAATTGTTTGATGGAATTCATGCGTTAAGCAAATCCTCTGCCAACGTCGAAATCGCCTCCAGATTCGCTGAGTCAGCAACTTCCAGGAGGTTTTCCAGGGCCGGCTTCACGAACTTATCGAACTCCGTCTTGCCGACACTAACCAATCTTCCATAGGCGCCAAGGCACTGGATTAACCGCTCAACCGCAGCGAACGGAAGAATATCGATAATTTCTTTTCGCCCGACACGTTCGGCATAGAGTCCAATTAATGCACGACGTTGATCTTTCGAAAGCTTGACGTAAGGGTCATAGACCAGCGACGCAAGATCATAAACTGCCGGACCCGATCTCATACCCTGAAAATCGATAAAGGAAAGCTTATCGCCCTTCCAAAGCACGTTCGTGGATTGGAAATCACGATGAACGAGCGCCTTCGGCTCTTTCTCGAGAATCTCGGCGACTTTTTCGAGCTCGAGAAGAACTTCGGTAGGCAGCTCACGATTAAAGCGTCCTTTAAGACAATGCTCGACGAAAAGTTCGCGTTCCCACTTCCACATCTTTTCATCCATCGGAGGCTCGAGGTCGAGCGACGGAGCATCAAGCGAATTGAACTTCACCAATTCCTCAATAACTCGCACGTATCTTTCAAAAGACACGTTCTCTTTGCCCACGTCTTCCATCAGGAAGGACTTGAACGATTTATCTTCCTTATAAATCGCGGGAACACCGATTCCGTTCTCTTTCAGGAAGGCGGCATGAGAAACGAATTTGGCGTTTTCCTTACGCGCGGCATCATCGTAAATACAAACTATACCCTCATTCGCTTTGAAAAACATACGCTCGCTGCCACGATGACAAAGGAACTTAAGTCCTGTCGCGCCCAAGGCCTTGATGTGCGGGATTTCTCCAAAGGCGTTATCTTCGCCGTCTTCGTTAAGCGAGATATAAGAATCGATCGTACCCGCGTCGCTCCAAAGCAAATCGAAATTCTTGACCGCGCGAATGAACTTACCGTCCATCATCGCCTTTTCATAAACGGAAATAAGCGAGAACGACCCCTCCTGAGGAAAATACTCAAGGATTTCGTTTTTAAGAAGCGCGAGTCCGGCGTAAGTAGCGTTATCATACCAACCTGGATCAGGAGAGTGCCAACAAGTTACGAAGCTCGACTCGGGTTCGATCTCAATCGTTTTCGGCCCCTCGTCGGTGACAAGCGCCGCTCCGATCTCATCACCTCTGAATTCAAGCGGCATCACCCCCTCTAGAACGATATCACTGTTAACGACATAAAAATCGTCGCTACCGATCCACGAACGAAGCGGATTCACGAAGCCGCCGGTACCGAGAATTTCGTTCTCGACGCTTACGCGGCAATCGTTTTCTTCGCACCACTTAACGATTTGATCGGAGAGATAATGCGCGTTGACCGCAATTTCTTCTACGCCCCAATCTCTTAGCATGGTGACGATGCGATCGATCATTCGCTCACCCCAAACGGTCATCAAAGGCTTCGGGACCGACGCGGTAAGAGGACGAAGTCTCGTCCCCATTCCGGCAGCAAGAACAATGGCTTTCTTGACTTTCATCGATAAACGCGGACCTGACGCTGAGCTCTGATTTTAGGCTCCTCAAGATAGAGAGAGTACCACTGATCCCCGACGCCGGAATTCGAGAAATGCGCAACGCGATTGTTCATAAGCTCGGTATGATTGCGCTTAAGAGTTTCATTGTCGCTCGACTTAAGCGCCTGTGTAAGCGTCTTGAACGCGGCATCGACATCGCCACGCTTGACCTCGATCCAGCTCATAGTCGCGGCCAGAAGCACGTTCTGGTTATATCTTAAACGACGCGACGACTTATCGAAAATCTTTTTGATCTCCTCTGTAGTCGCGCCGGTCATGTAAAGTCGCGCCATCTTCATCGCGCACATCGTCGGATCGATAAGCATGATTTTAGGCATGAGTTTGTCGACGACCTTGAACTCTTTGATCATCCAATTGAGCTGAAACTGAGCGCTCGCGAGCTGACGATCGATCATCGGCACGAAAAGACGGAACTTCTTGAGTTCCTCGGTCGCGATAAGCGCCTCCTTGACGAATACCTTGGTATCAGCGGCGATTTCTTTCTGAGCGGCCTGTATCGAGCTCGGCGGACGCATCTGCCAACGCTGAGTCTTCTGCTGAAGCTTCTTCTGCCCCTCGGTAAGAATCATCTGAACCTTATCCATCACGCGTTTCACTTTACGCTGCACGAGATATCCGAGCCCTGCCTGGAAGATCGCGTACGAAATCGCTGCGAAAGTAAGACTCCAACCATTTCCCATTTCAAAAAAGTTTCGCCCTATGAAGAAAATTCCCAACGAGGCGATAAGCGCCGTGATGATCGTTAACATTCTTCTTTCTCCTTATTATTTCCCGGTGAATTGCCCGGCCACAATCAAAGCATCATGTTTCGCGCTGTATACGAAATACAAGAAAGAGCGATTGAAAAGCATCTTTTTGGTTTTCTGATCGACTTTTACCTCTTCATCCGAATTCTTCTTTTCTATCGCCGTACCAACGCCATTTTCATCCAAACGGAATCGAGTCGTCTGAATAATCGACGAGCTCGCCAAGTTATCACCCAACTCTTTGATATTACCGGTCTGAAACTTGAAACTGCGCATAACCGAAGTAAGATCAAACGAAGAAGTCAAATCGAACTTAGGGATCACGATAGCGACAGGGCCGCTAGTCACTCCTTGTTCGGTAACGCTGCGCATGATTGAAAGAACGATCGATATACGATCTGACGTAAGTTCTTTCTTCACATCTTCAATCGTAGCTTTCCCGCGAGGTTTAAGCAAATACAAATCACAGCCATCCGCCATCGGAAGCTTCAAAACCGACATCCGAGAATTTTCCCACGTCGTAGCGATTCGGCTATCGCAAATCATGGGGAGCTTCAGCTTTTGTCCATCAATGGATTCGAAGACACGTTCTTTTGTGTTTTCACGCGGAAAAGGTTCTGCCCATGCAAGACAAATCGAAACCAAGTCGTAATATGCAAAACGATTTCTTACAGCAACGGATTCGGATATCGCAAAATCTTCCATATCTCCATCCATCATCGCCCTAAACCAACATTCCGCACCTTCTTTAGGAAAGATCGGCAAAACATTCGAAGAATAGTCATCTTGCAAGCGCTGACGAAAAGAAGGCGCCACCAAACGAGGTTCCGGAACGCAAAAAGCCCGAGCGGAAACGAATGAACAGCCGTCGGTAATCGTATTATCATTCAAATCACGATAAATCGGAATATATGTCGCCGCCAAATCATTCAGAACGCCCATGGTCTCCGCCATATTCGCACGAGTAATCGTATCGGCGGCATTCGCGAACTGAACGGCATCAATTTCAAAAGAAATTGGAGAAAATGCCGCGCTCTTATCATAGCCGGACATCAATCGCGTGAATGCATCAGCCCCGAAGCCAACCGAACGACCGGCATAAGCGCAATATGCACTTGAAACCACAGCGAATGCCATTGCCAGCCTTCTGATCACTCCCCGACCTCCAATCTCATAGCTAACCGCTCCGGCAAGCCGGCCATGCGGATTCGTTCCTGCGCGGATGCGACATCATAGTCTACCCGTCTATAGGTCACCATGCGTTCTTTCACATTATAAATGACATACGCGGCTCTAGGATCTCCATCGCGAGGCTGACCAACGCTTCCGACATTAACGAAATATTTCCTACCGAATGGTAATTTGAAATCTTGAGGATCTATGCGATAAACCCCGGAAAGCTGCTTTTCGAATATCATCGGTACGTGTGTATGACCGTGAAAGCAAATCGGGGTTATTTGCTTGATAAAATGAGCTTCCGCCTGAAGATGATCGAAGACGTAGCCGAAATTTTCGGGATAATCCATCGTAGAATGCACAAGAGTCATCCCCATCGACGTGTAAACGAATGGCAAATCTCGTAAATACGTCATTTCTTCGTAGGACAACTGTTCACGCGTCCATTCAACAACCGCCGCCGCATGCGGATTGAAGTCAGAAAGATCTTGTACCGAGGCTACGTAATGATCATGATTCCCTTTCACGACCGGACAACCGAGTTCTCGAATGATTTTCAAGCACTCGGACGGACAAGCATTGTACCCGACAACGTCACCCGTGCAAAAGAAATCGGTCACACTCTGCGCACGACAGTCATCCAGAACCGCATTTAACGCCTCTAGATTCGCGTGAATATCGCCGATAATCGCTATCTTCCTATCCATCACTTCATTATCTTACTGACAAGCTCAAAGTCTTCAATGGTGGTGATCTTGAAATTAGGCTTAAGCGACTGCACGATTTTAACGGTACCACCATTATCCTCAATCGCCTTGCAATCATCCGTAATTTCTCCGTCAACATTCTTGTAAGCCGCTCTCAAATCCTTCAAGAGGAATGCCTGAGGAGTTTGCACAAGCCAAAGCTTATCACGGTCAACGGTTTCGGATACGATTGCCGCTTTAGCGCATTTCTTAACCGTATCGATCATCGGACGGCCAACTGTGACCGCGCCTGACTTTTTAACAGCCGCTACCACCTCGCTGATCAATTCAGGAGTTACCAGCGGTCGCGCACCGTCATGAATAACGATATGCTTCGTATCCAAATCACAGGCCGCGATACCGGCCAAAACGGAATCTTGGCGACGAGTTCCGCCTTGAACTATTGCTTGAATCTTGGAAATGCCGAACATCTTGACAACCGCCTTCGAAGCGTCAAGCTGATCCTTGCGAACAACAAGAACTATCTTATCAATTTCCGGGGTACGTTCAAAAGCCATAAGGCTCCACGCCACAACAGGCTTACCGATCAAACTCAAGAAAGCCTTATCGGCTTTAGCGCCCATGCGCGTCGATTTACCGGCAGCCAAAATAATCGCAGTTGTCATACCAAGGTCCTCCCACAACATTTTTTATATTTTTTACCCGAACCGCAAGGACACGGATCGTTACGCCCAGTTTCTCCGCTTGAAGGCTGCGCGGACTGTCCGCGCTGAACCATCATCTCCGCGAAGGAGTCTTTCTTATCGCCTTTCATTGACGACTTATTCTCCTTAAGCTCTTCGACGATCGATGTTGCGGCGGGATGTTGAGGCGCACGGCGCAAAAGGCCTTGAAGGCGACGCGCGGTAGCGGCGCGAAATTCGGAAGAGACAACCTTCGATTTTATCGTGGTCATCAACGTCTCGAACATCGAGAAAGCTTCTTTCTTATACTCGATCAATGGATCGCGCTGACCATAAGCGCGAAGATTCACGCCCTGGCGAAGATCGTCCATAGCTCTCAGATAATCCTGCCATTCACGATCGATAACGTTCAAGAATACACCGCGCTCCATAAACGGAAGCACTTCCGGGTCTTCACCTGCGCACTTCGTCTCGTAAGCTTCTTCGACGCGCTTCATCACAAGCTCGCCCGCCGCTTCAGGAGTACCCATCAAGGGACGAAGCTCTTCTTCGGAAACCATAATCGGGAACGAAACCGATAGCCACGCCATGAATTCTTCAAGATTCCCGTCTTTCGCATTGAAAAGATAGCGATCTGCCTGCGTCATGACGAGATCATTCATCACATCGAGGATGAGATTATGAACGCTGTCCTTATCACCGGTCAGAACTTTCCCACGCAAACCATAAACGACAGTACGTTGCTTGTTCATCACATCATCGTACTCAAGCGTGCGCTTACGAATGGCGAAATGCTGCTGTTCGACACGACGTTGAGCGGTCTCGACGGAGCGATTGAGCCATTTGTGCTCCATCACTTCGCCTTCTTTCATTCCGAGACGCTGCATAATGCCGGAAATCTTCTGCGACCCGAAAAGACGCATAAGCTGATCTTCGAGCGAAATGAAGAACTGGCTGGAACCGGGATCGCCCTGGCGAGAACAACGACCACGAAGCTGTCGATCGATACGACGCGATTCATGACGCTCCGAACCGATCACGTGAAGGCCGCCGAGTTCGGTTACGCCGGGCCCGAGCTTGATATCGGTTCCTCGACCGGCCATATTCGTAGCGATGGTAACCGCGCCCGGCATACCGGCAAGCGAGACGATCTCCGCCTCGCGAGCATGATTCTTCGCATTCAAGACTTCGTGAGGAATATGCGCGATCTTAAGCATTCGAGAGAGGACCTCGGACGTATCTACCGTAACCGTTCCCAACAGGATCGGTTGACCTTTGGCATGACGCTTCTCGACATCGGCAATAATCGCTTTAAACTTCTCTCGCTGAGTGCGATAAATCTGATCGTTCGAATCCACCCGATTAACCGGCTTATTAGTCGGAATCGATACGACATCAAGCTTATAAATCGACTTGAACTCACTCGCTTCAGTCTCGGCCGTACCGGTCATACCGGCGAGTTTCGTATAGAGACGGAAGTAATTCTGAATCGTGATCGTCGCAAGAGTCTGAGACTCCTTCTCGATCTCAACTCCTTCCTTGGCCTCGACCGCCTGATGAAGGCCATCCGACCAGCGACGACCGGGAAGAACACGCCCCGTAAACTCGTCAACGATATAAACGTGATTATCCTGAACGACATAATCGACGTCTTTTTCATAAAGGCAGTAGGCCCTCAAAAGTTGGTCAACGACATGGACGCGATCGCTCTTTTCCATAAACGTCGACTGAACCGCGCGACGACGCTCAACGCGCTCAGCATCGTCAATCGAGGCGTCGCCGTCAATCGCCGACATCTGCGCGGCAAGATCCGGAAGCACAAAGAGCTCGGGATCCTGAGGACTGATTTTCTCGCAACCTTTATCGGTAAGAGAAACTTCACGCGTGCGCTCATCTATCGTAAAATAAAGTTCGTCCTTAAGCTCGCCGGCATGAGCTTTGTACATCTCGGAGAGCATCTGCATTTCAACATCTTCGTGGAGCTTACGTATATCCGCGTTCTCCAACAGATGCATAAGTTGCTTATGTTTCGGCATCGAATGATAAACCTGATAAAGCTTATCTTTAACCGCCAAAACATCTCCGGACTCATACGCTTTCTTGGCTTGAGCAATAAGATCATTGCACATCGCCGTCTGAACGCGAACAATCGAAGAAACCATGGGATTGACATCTTGATAGATGTGACTCGTGGAAATCGTCGCAGGGCCGGAGATAATGAGCGGCGTACGAGCCTCATCGATCAAAATGGAGTCCACTTCGTCGACAATCGCAAAATGGTGCCCTCTCTGAACGATTTGCTCAGGAACTTGCGCCATGCCGTTATCGCGCAGATAGTCGAAACCGAACTCGGAATTGGTTCCATAAGTGATATCGCAGGCATACTGTTCACGGCGCTGCGCCGAATCCATGTGATTCTGTATACAGCCGACAGTAAGACCAAGATACTTGAAAAGATGGCCCATCCAAGTCGCGTCACGCAAGGCAAGATAATCGTTAACCGTAACAAGCTGAACGTTCTTACCCGCAAGAGCATTTAAATAAAGCGGCAAAGTAGCGACCAAGGTCTTGCCTTCGCCGGTTTGCATTTCGGAAATCTTGCCTTGATGCAAGACGATACCGCCGATAAGCTGAACATCGAACGGAATCATATTCCAAGTAAGAGTGTGACCGCAGACCTCTTCAGTCGTCCCAACTAAATGACGGCAAGCATTCTTAACGAGCGCGAAAGCCTCGGGAAGAAGCTTGTCCAGGTTTTCACCCTTTTGATAGCGATCCTTGAGTTCCTGCGTGAATTTAGGGAAGTCCTCATCGGTCAGATTTTTCGCCTGAAGCGCAGCTTCAAGTTCGTTGATCTTATGAACGATGGGCCAAAGCTTCTTGAGCTCGCGATCGTTCTTCGTGCCTAGGATTAACTTTAACAGATTCATACTATTGAAATTATACCATATTTCTCAAAAGGTTGCACGCGTCATTGCGATTTCAGGGCAAGTATAGGGATCCGTATGCTTCGTGCAATTCATGCATCCGGTATACAGTTTGTGCATTATCTTGGTTTTAGGAACCTCATGAAAGCCTAGCTTTTCGAAGAATTCCGGTGTAAAAGTCAAAACGACAATCTCTCTTGGCTTGAAACATTTGACTTTGGAAGCAATCGTTTCTACAAGCGCTCTACCGATTCCTCGAGTTCTGAAAGCCGATTTGACCGCCAAGGACTGAATCTCTACCGTCGCGTTTTCAGGCGCTCCGATTTCTGGGTGGATCTGAAAGGTCGCGATACCGACCATTTCACCATCGGATTGAGCGACGATGAAACGATCGATATTGCTTACGATATTACCCATTGAACGCGGCACCAAAAGATCGTCATTCAGATCGATCATCGCGAAGATTTTCTCCGCGTCATCAAGCGTCGCGCCTCGAATAATCGTCTCGGAGTTCATTCAGATCAAATGCCCCATTTTTTCTTTCTTAGTCGAAAGATATCTGTGATCGTGTACATTCGCAGGGATCACAATCGGTACTCGTTCGGTGATTTCGATACCATAACCGTCAAGACCTGCGATCTTGCAAGGATTGTTCGTCATAAGGCGAACCTTTTTGATTCCTAGATCAACGAGCATCTGAGCGCCTTCACCATAGTCGCGGAGATCGGGAGCGAAACCCAAGGCAACATTTGCTTCAACCGTATCGAGACCTTCTTCCTGCTTGCGATAAGCGTGAAGCTTATTCGCAAGTCCTATACCTCGACCTTCCTGACGCATGTAGAGTACCGCGCCACGACCTTCTTTCTCGATCATCTCCATTGCCGTATGAAGTTGCGGACCGCAGTCACAACGCTCGGATCCCAAAACGTCTCCTGTGAAGCATTCTGAATGAACGCGTACGAGTACGCTTTCTCCGTCATCAACATTACCTTTGATAAGCGCAAGATGTTCGAGACCCGTCACGCGACTACGATACATCTTAAGGCGAAAATGTCCATGATCAGTCGGAAGATCAACTTCCTCGACTGCTTCGACGAGTTTATCATTCTTACGACGATACGCGATCAAGTCCGCAATCGACATAAGCTTAAGACCATGCTTCTTCTTGAACTCGACGACATCATCAAGGCGCGCCATATTGCCGTCATCCTTCATGATTTCGCAACAAAGCCCGACTTCCTTGAGCCCCGCGAGGCGGCAAAGGTCAACCGTCGCTTCGGTGTGACCGGCACGCTTAAGAACGCCGCCTTCACGCGCCTCCAAGGGGAACATGTGCCCTGGACGACGGAAGTCGTCCGGCTTAACGTTTTCTTCGACCGTCTTCAACGCCGTCATCGAACGTTCAGCGGCGGAAATGCCGGTAGTCGTATTAATGCCATCGATCGATACCGTGAATGCCGTCTGATGATTATCTGTATTCTGATGAACCATCTGAGGGAGGTCGAGCTTACGGCAATATTCACGCGACATAGGCATACAAATCAGCCCCCTCGCATACGTCGCCATGAAGTTCACATTCGCGGTGGTAGCGAATTCCGCCGCGCAGATGCAATCACCTTCGTTTTCGCGGTCTTCATCGTCAGTAACGAGAATCACCTCGCCCCGACGAAGCGCCGACAAGCAATCTTCTACTGAATCGAAAATCATAATTACGAACCGGGATGGACGGGATGTCCGCCAGCCTTGCACATCGGGCACTCTTCTGCAGTCCAAGTTTCGGGCGTCATCTGCATAAGCGAGAACATCGGGATATCGCCAAATGTGACCTTGCCGGACGAACGGTCGACGAGAAGAACGACTGCCGCGACTTCGCATCCCGCCGCCTTGACGAGGTCAATCGTTTCCTGAACACGGCCACCCTTCGTGACGACGTCTTCAGCGACTACATAACGTTCTCCGGGATTAAGTTTGAAACGGCGCATCGCGAGAACGGTATTGGGTTTACCCGTCGCGTCAACGCCATCACCCTGAACCTTTTCGGCGAAAACACACTTCGTATCAAGCGCACGAGCGACTTCATGTCCGACAAGGATGCCGCCGACTGCGGGAGAAATGACTCCGTCGATTCTGCCGATATCACATCCCGCCTTCATTTTTTCCACAACCGCGTCGCAAAGCTTCGCGGCAATACGCGGATAACGAAGGACATTCGCGCACTGGAAATAGCGATTCGAGTGAAGCTTCGAGCGGAGTTCGAAGTGCCCCTCCAAAAGAGCGTCAGTATCCTTGAAAGCCTGCAATACTTCTTCTTGCGTCATCATATTAACTTTCCTTATTTGAGTTTCAATAAACCATCTTTTTCGAAAACATCAGTTCGCTCTCTCGCTCGCAGTTCAATTTTCTTGACCGGTTTCGCCGCTAGCGAAGGCGGTATCAAAGAGACTTTCCCCATATCTTTCGACTGTCGATCGAGCACATGAATAATGGGCAAATCAACTACACTTTTAGAATCCAATTCCGGAAGCCACTCAATCGTCATATCGATATTAAGCGAGTTTTCATCTCGCTGCCACGCATTACGCGATCGCGCTATCAAATCAGATTCTTCCTCTAAAGTAAGGAACACGATCGAAGCCTTAGGAGTAAGTTCCGCTTCGCTACCGGAACTTTCGAATCCGATCGCACCATAAGGAAATACGAGCGCAAGCAACAAGGGGGTAATCATAACCGCCATAAGCGAAAGGATTTCACTTTGCAAGCTGCGTTGAGCACCATATTTCACAGGCGAACTCATTCGTTGATATTCTCCGCCTTACGTTCCGCAATCAATATTCGCACTATTCCGGCTCGTTTAGCCACAGAAGCGAGCTTCATCAATTCATCGGTAGGGACGCGCTTATCTACCATCAATATTAATGAACGATTCGCCTGTCTTGAGGCCACTTCTCTTAAATGACTCTCAAAACGCTCCAGCGAACTCTCGTCGTCAATCTGATAACGCGCATCATCGACAAATACGAGCGTTTCCCGAGCCGAAGGGAATACCACCGCAACTAACGCGGAGCTATCGCCTTCATTCGCACCGTACGCAGGCAAATCAAAAAGCACGCCCTTCGCGGAAGTGAACGTTCCTCCTATCATCCAAATCATAACCAGAAGGAATACGACCGACAACCAGGCGGATATTATCGAAAGATTCTTCACTTGGCTTCTCCCGAATGCAAGCTAGAGATGAATCCTACGATTTGACTGGCCGCCGCGTCCAAATCACTTACGATGCGATTCATTCTGTTTCGCAGATTGGTAGCCATGACGACGACAGGAATCATTACCATCAGTCCAAGCGCCGCCGCTACCATAGCCTCCATGGCAGAATTCATAAGATCCGCGCGAGCCACAAGAGCTTCTGCATCCATCAGAAGAATTGTTTTGATAAAACCGATAATCGTGCCTAAAAGTCCTAGAAGCGGGGCTATTTCGCCAATGACCGAAAGCACTGAGAGCCTACGTACCAGACGAGAGGCGTCAGCTCGTTTCTGAGAGTCAACGGCTTCTCGTAAAGAGCGTTCTCCCGCGTCACGATTGCGGATCGCCACAGCAACGACATTAGCCACCGGAACCATCGTATCTTCGCATATCGCGAGAGCTTCTTCTACGTTGCCTTGCTTTAGAATATTCTTCGCGCCGTTAACGAAGTCTTGCCAATCTATCTGACAACGGCGCAACTCTATCAAGCGTTCGAAGTATACGACAATTGCCGCAACAGCCAAAATCAGTAGCAACCAAAATACGGGGCCTCCGGTAATCGTAAAGGACGTCATAAGAATTTACCTTTCGCTTCTATGCGCTCGATTTGCTTTTCGGCTTCGAATTGAGCATTTACGCCGCTTGTTAAAATCAGCGTCAGGACTTTAATCGCTTGGAAGTCCCGGCCTCGGCTTTCGTATTCATTGGCAAGACGGAAGCCGGCCTTTGAAAACGATCCTCTTGCCTCATCATCATAGATTACACCTTTCTCGGCGCCATCATGAAAAGCGAGAACGACATTCGAATAATATCGATCAATCGCTTCTTCAAGTCGTTTAAGTTTTTCCAAAGTACGAGCAATCTTGTATTCGACTACAATTTTATCCGAGTCGGAAATAAGCGCATCGTCTCTTATATCGCGGTAAAGATTAAGTGCGTCTTCGTATCGCTTGGAATTATCCGCACCCAAAGCAAACAACGCGTCAGCTCTTAGCGTCCTGGCCTTTAGATTCAAGCTTTCACTTACATCCCCCAGCATTACCACTCGTTCAAGCACAAGTATCGCCTCATCAAAACGCGCGAGTTGAATAAGAGCTTCGCCTTGAACGATAAGCGCCGCAGCAACAGCAGTCGACTCCGGATAATTTGCCGCGAGACTGGTAGCTAGCGAAATCGCTTTCGAAAAATCGCCGGCTGAAAAAGCTGCTCTCGCCGCCCACAATAAAGCATAAGGTGCTTCTCCGGCAAGAGGAATTTCCCTGACGTAGCGCGAGAATAGGCTCTCCGCCTCATCCCAATCTCCGCGATTATAAGCAACCTTCGCCAACCACAAAATGGAGTCCGTTCTAACCTTCTCGTCTCGCTTTTCTTCGGCGAGCTTTTTTGCCAGAGCCTCCGCCTCCGCATCACGCCCCTGTCCATAAAGACACAGCACCTTGAAGTATGACATTTTAAGCGTAAGATCATTATCCGCTTCCGCTATCTTATCGAACGCCTCTGCCGCGTCGGCAAAACGATACTCGTGAAACGCATCTCGGCCGATAACCTCAAGTTCTCTGAGCTTCAGATAGTTTCTAAGACGCTTAGCGGCAACCGTATCCGGAAATTTATCCCGGATCACGTGGTATTGATTCATCGCCTCGCTACCTCTTCCTGATGCCGAAAGCGCGTCCGCAAGTTTAAGGAGCGCGAGTGACTTGGTTTCTTTATCATCGGAAAGATTATCAACTTGAGTGAAATCGGAAATAGCCTCTTCATATTTTCCGAGCTTCAAATTGGCCCACCCGCGTCCTTCCAGAAATTCAGTATCGGCAATCAGGTTAGGCCAAATTCCAAGCGCTTCCTCATATACGGCGATAGCCGAACTCCAAGCTCCCTCGTCAAGGTGCATCTTCGCGAGTTCCAAGTATGACGAAACCGCGCCATACGAATCCGGCGCGTCCTTAACGACTTCTTTTATCGTCTTCACCGCAACTTCGCGTTTTTCAGGATTTTTAAGGTCACTGATCGCGACTTTCAACGATGCGACTCGTTTGACGATTGCCGGCACTGTCGATGAAACGGCCAGTGTCTTATAAATATCAAGCGCCGCATTCGCTTTATCCAATTTCGAAAGCAGTGATGCTTTGATCAATAAAGATCCCCAATCTTCTGCCTTTGATTCTTCCAAAAAAGCGAATGCCTTATCATATTGAGCTTTGGTGATTTCGATTTCGCTCTTGATTCGCGCGGCGAAACGAGCATTAGCTTCTTCTGCGAAGTTCAAATCTCGCAACTGTTCCTCCGCGTTTATAATATCTCCGGTTCGTAGAAGCGCCGCGCTTTGATAAAGACGATACAACTCCCCCTCGGGATAATTCCAAGCCTCTAGGTTATCCAAGACTTTATGCCAATCGCCCTCCATGGCAAAAGACTCAAGGATAACCAACTTGGAGTTTTCGCCCTCGGATTTTTCGGCATGGTAACGAGCCAAGTCCCACAGGCCATCTCTGAGTGCTGCCTGAGCGATTTCAAACTCATCGGCAAAGACGATAAGTGAAAATAGCGCGACAATCAAAAGAGAAACCGACTTTCTCAAATCTCGCCTCCCATATATCCCATATCGGTTAAAAGCCGCTTGTTCTTCATCCAATTAGGGATCACTTCAACCCAGAGCTCAAGCGCGATCTTCACTCCGAAAATATCTTTGAGCTCTCGCTCGGCGCACTTTCTGACATATTTGATCGTTTCCGCGCCCTTACCGATTACGATCGGTTTTTGGCTAGCGCGATTGACAATAATCGATACCGTCACGTCCCAACGATTCGAATCTTCCTTAATGTCTTTAACCAGAATGCCCATTTCATGCGGAACTTCCTGATGCATCTTGGCAAGATACTTCTCGCGAATCGAGTCGGCAATCGTCATCTTCCTCGGATAGTCGGTTACGATATCTTCGTCGAAGAGCAATTCGCCTTCTTCCGCAAAATCGAAAAGCGTATCAAGAACCTGATTTCCTCCGCCCTCGGTAGTGGAAATCGCCTTTACCCAAATGGGCTCAACGATCTTCACTTCACCTTCACCTTGGCTCTTCACCTGCAAAGCTTCATGCTTTGCTTCTTCCCACGCATCGCGAAACATCGACTCGAAGAACGGCGCCTTATCGGCCTTATTAAGGACAAAAACGACCTTCTCGCTACGCTCCTTGGCAACGCGAGTCATCCACCCCATATCTTCCATTTGCGGCGCGGAAGCGGCATCGAAAACGACACAGAGGATATCGGTTCCCGCAGCGGACCTACGCGCCATACGATTCAATATCTTACCGAGTTCGCCGACCGCTTTATGGAGTCCCGGAGTATCGAGCAAAACTAGCTGACCACGCTCGTCTGCCACAATACCGCGAATCGTATTACGCGTCGTTTGCTCGACGGGAGAAACGATCGAGACCTTCTCGCCTACGAGACGGTTCATTAGAGTCGACTTACCTGCGTTAGTGCGCCCGACAATGCCTACTATAGCGACTTTCTTCATAAAATCACTTAGCGGAAATTACAAGCGATCGATTGGCGACATGAAAATGTTCGCTCTCCGGAGGCAAAGCGATACCCTCATAGGTGTCGCCGACCGAAGACGGAATCATAATCACTTTCCCGGCCCCTTTAACGACAATAGTCGGATTATTATCTCCGGCAATAAGGCGCGAAAGTATAATCGTATGATCGGTGTTGATTGTCAAAGTTCCATTAATTTTAATCTTCGAAGTATTGTAATATTTGAATGTACTATTGCTATCGCTACCAAGACCGCCTACTTTCATATACTGAGCCCAATTGGCCGTCGACCCAAGCGTACAATTTTCCAATGTCAGCTCTGATTGGGCTGTGCGAACACGAATACCCTTATCGCCTAACGACCAAGTGCCGCCGCTCAAGGTGACATAAACTGCAGTCTTATCAGTATACTCGATTCCGTCGTATGTTCCACCCGAGGTAATCGTCTGTCCGTTTTTACCATTCAGTGAAAGCACTTGCGCCTGCGCGACGAACATCGCCACAAACGCAATCGTAGCGCACAAACTTACCTTATAAAAACTATTTCTCATATAGAGTGAATTATATCATTTTTGTATGAGTGCGCGCAACTTCTCAAGCGCCCTTCCTCGATGAGAGATCGCATTCTTTTCATCCGCCGTCAAATCGGCGAAGCTTACGTCGTAGCCATCAGGAATAAACAAGGGATCATAGCCGAAACCGGAAGCGCCCGAAGGCACATCGGCAATTACCCCGGGGCATAACCCTTCGACGATATGTTCTTTACCTTCTGGATCAACAATGGCACAAACGCAAGTAAACCTTGCGCGGCGATTCGTAACTCCCATCATATTCTTAAGTAACAGCGCATTGTTGGCGGGCGTCGACGAGGGCTCTCCTGCATAACGAGCGGAGTGAACGCCTGGCGCGCCGCCGAGAGCTTCGACTTCAAGTCCCGAATCGTCAGCCATTGCCCACGAGCCCTTATGCTTCGCGGAAATCGCGCGCACCTTGATAAGCGCATTTCCCGCGAAATCGGGAGCGTTTTCCTCAACCCCTTCGGGATCATCCGGAATAATAGTGAAATTCGGGAGAATCTCAGAGATCTCCCGAATTTTGTGTGCGTTATGAGTCGCTACGTAGAGGTTCATATCTTATCAGATATTGATGCGGAGCGTCGTTTCACGCGCAGGACCGACCGAAAGGACGCCGAGCTTGCCGCCGACGAGGTCGAGAATGCGGTTGATGTACTTCTTCGCGTTCTCAGGGAGCGCCGCGTAATCGGTGATGTGCGAGGTTTCGCATTCCCAACCGGGCATCTCTTCGTAGACGGGCGTGCAATCCTTAAGAACATCGAGATCTGCGGGGAAGGTCTGATAGACGAACCCATCGGAGCGCTTGTAGCCCGTGCAAATCTTGACGACCTTGAACGTATCGAGAACGTCGAGCTTCGTCATCGCCCAGAAGTCAATACCGTTGACGCGCTGAGCATAGCGGGCAACGACGGCATCGAACCAACCGCAACGACGCGGACGACCGGTAGTAGCGCCGAATTCACCACCGCGCGAACGCAAGGTTTCGCCGTCTTCGTCGAAAAGTTCCGTGGGGAACGGGCCTTCGCCGACGCGAGTCGTGTAGAGCTTAAGTACGCCGATGACACGGTCGATCGAGCGCGGCGAAACGCCGGAGCCCGTGCAAGCGCCACCCGCCGTCGGGTTCGAGCTCGTCACATAGGGGTAAGTTCCGAAGTCGATATCGAGCATCGTCGCCTGAGCGCCTTCGAAGAGGACCGACTTCTTCTGATCGAGATTCTCATGGAGGAACTGGATCGTGTCGGTAACATAAGGCATGAGCGCGGGAACCATCGGCGTATAGAGTTTGACCATCTCTTCCGCGTCGAGTTCCTGCGCGCCGAGGGTCTTCAAAGTGCGGTTAGCTTCAGCGACCTGATCGCGAATGAGATCGAGGAAGTTGGGCTTCAAGATATCGCCGACGCGCATACCATAGCGACCGACTTTCGCCGCGTAGGCGGGACCGATGCCGCGACCAGTCGTACCGATCTTCTTACCCTCGGGACGAGCGGCCTCTTCGGCTTTATCGATCGCGCGGTGCCACTGCATAACCATCTGAGCACGCTCGGAGATGTGGAAGCGGCCCATAATGTCGAAGCCCCAGCTCTTCACTTCATCGAGTTCGCGCATAAGGTCGAACGGATCCATAACGACGCCGTTGCCGATAACGCAGTGCTTGCCGCCATGAAGAACGCCAGAAGGAACGAGGTGAAGGACATACTTCTTATCCCCGACGACGACCGTGTGACCGGCGTTCGAGCCGCCCTGGAAACGAACGACGACGTCCGCCTCTTCGGTCAAGAAGTCGATGACCTTACCCTTACCTTCATCACCCCACTGCGCACCGATAAGTACCGTATTCATTTTTACTTGTCCTTACATTTTACGGCTCGTCACTTCAATGACGTTGACCTGATTTCTAAGTTGAAGAATGATTTGATTGACGACTTTCTGCGTCGCGAGAACGTCGATTTTCATGTGCGAGACAGTGCCGTCTTCGGTAGGTCCTACATGAAGTGCCTGAATATTGTAGCCTCGACCGGAGATAAGCCCGACCATACGCGCCAAGACGCCCGGCTTGTTTTCGACGTAACAGTTAAGACGATAGATTTCTTCGTTCATAGTCGTTAAATCCTTTAGCCGAAGACCATGTCGGAAACGCTCTTGCCGGCGGGAATCATCGGATAGACGTTCGCACGCGGCTCAACGATAACTTCGACGACGCAAGTCTTCTCGGAATCGATAGCTTCCTTCATCACAGCGTCGAGCTTCTTCGGGTCGATGACGCGATACGCCTTCGCACCATGCGCTTCGGCGAGCTTGCAGATATCGGGAAGATAGTCGTAATCGAGATCTTCGGGAATCTTCTCGTTTTTGCCGCGACCCTTCGGGGAAAGAATCGAGCCCGAATATTTCGCGTTATAGAAAAGTTCCTGCCACTGACGAACCATGCCGAGGCAGTTGTTGTTGATGACGACGAAAGTTACGGGGAGCTTATGCTCGACCGCGACGATCACTTCTTCGAACGTCATCTGAGCGCCTCCGTCTCCACAGACCGCGACAACATCGAGATCGGGGCGACCGAACTGCGCACCGATAGCAGCGGGGATACCGAAGCCCATCGTGCCCATACCGCCCGAAGAGAGGAAACGACGCGCGTGATTATGACGGAAATACTGAGCAGCCCACATCTGATTCTGTCCGACGTCGGTAACGATTACCGCGTCACCATTCGAGGCCTTATCAATCGCTTCAATGACCTGCTGAGGCATGATGACGCCCTTGTGCATGATCGGGAACGTCATCGGCTGCTCTTTCTTCCAAGTTGCGATCTTTTCAACCCACTCCTTGTGCTCCGCGCGCTTGATGCGCGAATTGACGGTCGTGAGGACATCCTTCACATCGGCACAAATACCGAGATGCGCGACGACGTTCTTATCGATCGACGCGGGATCGAGATCGACATGGATGATCTTCGCGTTCGGCGCGTACTTCGCGACTTCGCCGATTACGCGGTCGGAGAAGCGAACACCTAGAGCGATTAAGACATCACACTCGTTAATCGCCCAGTTCGCGGCAGCAGAGCCGTGCATACCGGACATACCGAGCGAGAGCGGCGACTTTTCATCGAAGCTGCCTAAGCCCATAAGCGTCGTCGCAACGGGAATCTCGGCCTTCGCGGCGAGAGACGCGACATCCTTCGCAGCGCCCGCAGCTATAACGCCGCCACCCGCGTAGATAACGGGCTTCTTCGCCTCGTTGATGAGCTTCGCCATCTTATTGAGCTCGCTCGTTCTCGCGGCCTGTTCGGGGTGATACGCGCGGAGAGAGACGCGCTCGGGATATTGAGCGTCGGTAAGCTCCTGCTGAACGTTCTTCGGGATATCGATAACGACGGGACCGGGTTTACCATGAGTCGCGATGTAGAACGCCTGCGCAACGGTTTCCGGGATTTCCGCGGCGGATTTGACGAGGAAGCTGTGCTTCGTCACCGCGCGGCAGATTCCGCTCATGTCCGCTTCCTGGAAAGCGTCGGTACCGATCGCGGAGAGGGAAACCTGACCCGAGATAAGAACCATCGGGACGCCGTCCATGTTCGCGGTAGCGAGACCCGTAATCGTGTTCGTCGCGCCGGGACCCGAGGTAACGAGGCACACGCCGGGCTTACCGGTCGCGCGAGCATAACCGTCGGCCATGTGCGCCGAACCCTGCTCATGACGACCTAAAACGAACTGGAACTTCGCCGTATCGAGCTCATTGAAAATATCGATAACCGTACCGCCCGGGTACCCGAAGAGCACCTCGACGCCGGCCTTTTCCAAACTTTCCACCAGGGCTTTCGCGCCCTTTCTCATCTGCCTTTTCATTTTTGAATCTTTCTACCCTTAATAAATGAACAGCATCTCGCGATATTTCGGGAGCGGCCAACGAGCATCATCGACCAAGTATTCGAGCTTGTCGACCGTCTTGCGCAAATCGCGCATCGCTTCGATCTGCTCCGCGTAGCTGCCCTTATCGAGAGCTTTTTCCATCTTCTCGCACTTTACGTGCAAATCGTCAAGACCCGCACCGAGCTTCAAGGAGAGCGCGGTAAGACCACGAATGCCGACCTTAAGCCCGTCCTTCTTCGCCTGACCGATAGCGGTCGCAAGCCGCGAGAACTCGTCGGCGACTACCGGGCGAATCATCGAACGCGCAATCTCGAGCGTGATCGAGCCCTCAATACGAATGCGGCGCTCGTAATCTTCCATGCCGATCTCGTACCTCGCGTCCATTTCGGTTTCGGAAAGTACGCCGTACTTGACGAAGAGCGCCTTATTCGCCGCGTTCTTAAGCGGCTTAAGAGCTTCAATAGTATTCGCGAGATTCGGAAGTTTACGTTTCTTCGCTTCTTTCGGCCAGTCGGCGGAATATCCGTCACCCGAGAAGATGACGCGCTTGTGGGCCTTGATAAGACGCTGGAGAAGCGCTTGGAGATTCGTATTGAAGTCACCTTCCATCGCCTCCAACTTATCGCAAATCGCATCGATCGATTCGGCGACGATGGTGTTAAGAACCATCTGCGACTGCGCGCAGTTCTGCGAAGAGCCGGGCGCACGGAACTCGAACTTATTACCCGTGAAAGCGAAAGGCGACGTGCGGTTACGATCGGTCGTATCGCGCGGCAAAACGGGAAGCGTATCGACGCCGATTTGCATGCCCTTCCCACCTTCGCGCTTTTCGGCCTTGCCGGTTTCGATTTCCTTCATGACCGAGTTAAGCTCGTCACCGAGGAAGATCGAAATGATCGCGGGCGGCGCTTCGTTCGCGCCGAGACGATGATCGTTACCGGCCCCTGCCGTCGTCATGCGAAGAAGATCGGCGTGGAGATCGACGGCGCGGATAATCGCCGAGAGGAAGGTCAAAAAGAGCGCGTTCTCACGAGGATTGTTACCGGGCGAGAAGAGATTTTTGTCGCCATACGCGATCGACCAGTTGCAGTGCTTACCCGAGCCGTTGACGCCCTGGAACGGCTTTTCATGAAGAAGGCAAACTAGCCCGTTCTTCTCCGCCGTTTGGCGAAGAACTTCCATGATCAGCATATTGTGGTCAACGGCGAGATTAAGATCCTCGAACATCGGCGCAAGCTCGAACTGAGCGGGCGCGACTTCGTTGTGACGCGTCTTCGCGGGGATGCCGAGACGCCAGAGATTATCCTCGACCTCGGTCATGAACTTCAGAATGCGCGGACGAATCGAGCCGTAGTAGTGGTCGTCGAGCTGCTGATGCTTCGCAGGCGCGGCACCGAAAACCGTGCGACCGGTCTGAAGAAGATCGGGACGCTTCAAATAGAACGACTTGTCGATAAGGAAATATTCCTGCTCCGCGCCGAGCGTAATCGAGACATGTGCAGGCGGGACGCCGAACTTCTTCATGAGACGCTCGGTCGCTTTGGTGACGACCTGAATAGAGCGAAGAAGCGGAGTCTTCATATCGAGAGCGTCGCCGAGATACGAGCAGAACGCCGTCGGAATGCAAAGCGTCGCGCCGTTTTCGTGACGCTTGATGAAAGCGGGAGAGGTCGGATCCCAAGCGGTGTAGCCACGCGCTTCGAAAGTCGAGCGAAGACCGCCCGAGGGGAAGCTCGAAGCGTCCGCTTCGCCACCGATAAGATTCTTGCCCGAAAACTTGTAAATCGCCTCGGCGATACCGGCGGGCTCGAGGAACGCGTCGTGCTTTTCGGCCGTTCCGCCCGTAAGCGGCTGGAACCAGTGAGTGAAGTGCGTAGCGCCCTTCGCAAGCGCCCAGTTTTTAAGTCCTTCGGCGACCTTACCGGCAATCGAGGGATCGAGCGGCTTACCTTCGCGCATCGTCGCGAGAAGCTTCGTCGCTACCGTCTTCGGAAGATATTCCTTAATCGCCTTTTCGGAAAAGACGTCTTCGCCGTACGAAGTTAAATCAGAGCTAATCATGTTGACGGAGGATTTCATACATCGTGACCGCGGCAGCGACACCGGCATTAAGCGACTCGAAGCCGCCCGGCATCGGGAGTTCCGCAATAAAATCGCAGTTCCCGCGCACTAAACGCGAGATGCCGCTTCCTTCGGCGCCGACGACGAGGCCGACGCGACCTTTAAAATCGATTTCGGTATACTTCTTCGCGTCCTTGCCCCAATCGAGGCCGGTCATCCAAAGTCCCGCTTCCTTGAGTTCTTCGATGGCACGAACGAGGTTGACGACATGAGCGACTTTGATATGCTCCGCGCCGCCCGCAGAAGCGCGAACTGCCGCGGGAGTAATACCGCAGGCACGATCTTCAGGGATGATTACGCCCTTCGCACCGATAGCGCAAGCCGTACGGAGAATCGAACCGACATTCTGAGGATCTTCGAGGTGATCGAGAATGATAACTATCGAGTTCTCATCTTCCTCGACATCGGCAATGATATCCTCGATTCCAACGTAAGGATAGCCGGTCGTTTTAAGTGCGACGCCCTGATGATGGCCGAAGCGAGTGAGCTTATCGAGTTGGTCGCGCTCCATCGTGCGAATGACAAGTCGACGAGCGCGCGCTTCGTCGCGAAGACGCTGAATCTGATCGTCTTCCTCGGGCATATACGCGGGAAGGACGATTTCACTAGCCGTGCGACGACCCGCCGCGAGAGCTTCTTCGACGGGATTACGCCCGTAAATCCACTCGCCGCCGGTGACGAGTTCTCTAGGACCCTTACCGCGCATTACATTCCACCTATACCGGGAATAACCCCTTTAGCACCCTTCGCCGGAGCTTCGATTTCCGCCTGAACGACCTCGACCTGCTCCTGATCTATCCAAAATTTGATCTTTTCGCCGCGAACCATTTGTGTCCCGTCGGACTTCTCGTCGCGAACTTCGGCCTTTATGTCATCACCGGAATAAATGACCACGAGACCGTTATCCTTGTAATAAGAAACCTTGCCGCCGTAAGCGCGTCGAGTATCGTTTGTAAGCGCAACATGGCCTATCGCCACGATTCGACTTAAGTCATTCGTTCCCTGAAGGAAGACATAGGCCTTATCGGCATGCATCTGATATTGCTCATCATCGACATGAACGTTTCCGGTAAGCTGAATGACGCCTTCCTTACGATCATAAAAGGTCGAATCCGAAGTGATTTTAGCGTTACGAACGACTTTCCCCGTCTCTTCGGCAGCGAATGCCACCAAGACGGAAAAAAGAGCGGAAATGACGAGTGTAGACTTTCTCATACGGTAATTATATCATATTTGTACTTTACGCTCAACCCTCGAGCCTAACGAACATATGATATCGTAGGCGTGAGTACCCTTGAATTGAGCCCAATCATCGGGAGTAATCGAATCATTCCCGAACTTACCGAAACAAATGACTTCATCACCCGGCTTCACGTCTTCGACATCCGAGACGTCGACCGTCGTGTAATCCATCGAGATTCTTCCGATTATTTTACAACGCTTTCCGCCGATTACCACCTGTCCTCGATTAGTAAGCGCCAACGGCAGGCCATCAGCATAGCCGGCAGAAATCGTTGCTACCTTAGTCGGCGCGTTCAAGCACCAGGTACGTCCATAGCCGAGCGTTGTACCTGCCGGCAGCATACGGACCTGCGCAACGCGAGTCTTGAGCGTCAATGTCGGCTCGACTTCGAGTGCTTTAAGACCATAAGGATCGAAACTTCCATGAAGATTGATGCCGGTTCTGACCATATTGAAGGGCGCGGAAAACGCCTCCGGGAAATTATTGATCGCATCGGAAGCGGCGATATGTATCTTCTTGAAAATACAACCTCTTGCGTTGGCCTCCTCAACGATTGATTTGAAACGCGCTATTTGTTTGGCGGTAAAAGGATCTTTCGGATCGTAAGCCATCGGGCAATGCGAGAAGATTCCTTCTGTTTCAAGGTTACTCAACTTGCGAACCTTTTCAATCGTCTCAAGAGCTTCATCCGCTAGAATCCCAAGTCTTCCCATCCCGGTATCGAGTTTGAAATGGACCCGCGCTTTCTTTCCCAGTTTCTCTGCAGCTTGTGAAATCAACTGCGCGCTCGGTAGGTCTATTATCGGCAGTATTATATCCGCCTCTACCATCTCTTCGATTTCGTCGGGAAGTATACTGGAGAGAATCTGGATATTGGCGTTCTGATTCAAGACTTTCTTGAGTTCAAGCGCCTCGAACGGTTCCGCGACTCCGAAATCCCGCGCGCCCGCTTCATAAAGCGCTTTCGCATAAGGAGCGACTCCGAGTCCATAGGCATTCGCCTTAAGAACGACCAAGACTTTCAAGGGTTCGACGTGGGCTGCGATCTTTCGATAATTACGAACAAGCGCCTCCAAGTCGATAACGACTTCAACACGATGTTTCATCAATCAAATCCTAACCGCCGCTATCGCGCGGCGAAAACGAATTTTAGCGGCCTCAGGATCTTTCTCGACCCCAAGACGCATGCGGAACGCGGCGGATTCCATTATCGAATAAAGAACGTCCGCCGTATTCTCGGGATCAAGCGAACTCTTACACTCTTTATTCTCGATCGCTTCACGAATAAGTTCGGCGAAGACAACTCGCAACTTGCCGGTGAAGAGCTCTATACGCTCGCTCATATCATGCCCCGCGTTAACCATTGAGAACACGTAATCGCAGACCGCAGCAAAAAACTCTTTGCGCTCATGGAAGGTCTCGGCGACGAGCGTGCAAACTTTATCGATTCTTTCGGTAGCCGGGATCCGCTGTTCGCATATAACACGGATATTGTCGCCTAGTCCCTGCGTAAGCTCGCTTATCGCCGCGTCGAAAATATCACGTTTTGTAGTGAAGTACCTATAGAGCACGGTTCTGGCGACGCCGGTAGCTTCGGCGATCTCGCGAAACGAAACCTTGGAAAAACCGATTTGAGCGAATAGGCGCATTGCCTTCATCACCACCATCCGCTTTCTTTCGGAATGGTCGATAGTCGTCTTAGCCATGATTCACCGAGTATTCCATAGCTTCCGAGTAGGACTGGAATTTCTTACCCGAAAAAGTCTTTTCGGCAACCATACCGACATAAGAGACGCGACGAAAATCTTCGCGCTCCTTCGGCTCGGTCAAGTGAACTTCAATGACCCGCGCCTTAACCGCCTTGATCGCGTCAAGAATCGCGACCGACGTGTGAGTATAAGCGGCAGCATTCAGAATTATGGCATCGAAAACACCACGGGACTGCTGAATCCAATCTACAAGCACTCCCTCATGATTCGTTTGTCTGCACTCGACCTCGCATCCTAGTCGCGAAGCGGTTTCGACAAGGAACCTTTTCAAATCTTCGTATGTCTCTTTTCCGTAAAGTTCGGGCTCCCTCAATCCCAAGAGATTGAGGTTAGGCCCATTCAACACCAATATTTTTTTCATTTCAGTAGACCGAGAGCCAAACGCCCATCTTCACGAGTTCCTCGGCATCAAGCGCATAAACCGGATCGATTTCGAGCGGTACGCCTTCCTTGACCGAAACTCCGGCCTTCTCCATCCACTTCGCCCACTTGGCGATCATATCGGCCTTGCAGGTCGCAGGAGAGTCGTTTCCTTCCGCGTTCTTGACGGGCGAGAACTCCTCTTTCTGGTCGAAGGCGAGAAACGCCGCGCGCTTCGCGTTCGGGAGGATATCGAAAATGAACTTCTCGAACTTATAACCGTTCGGCGCGTCGGGCTTGACGACCTTTCCGTCGACGACGGTCGGGATTTTCTTGAACGCGAGATGAAGCGGCATGTTCTTGGAAGCTTCGCGTTCGAGGAACGCGCGATCGAAAACGTGAATCGCTGGAGACCCGTATAGGAAGTAGAGCTTACCCGACTTGTCCTTACGATTGCACTGCTCGTCGCTCATCTCGGTATATTCGACCATGCGATATTCGCCCGAGGGGAACTTCATTGGCATACCGACCTTCTCGTAGGGATCGCGCTTCGCGCAGAGCTTGAGCGAATATTCCGACTTCTCCATGACGTGATAGCCGATAAACGCGGGGTCGGCGATCTCGACCAAAGGATTATCGACCTGAAAGAAGAACACGGACGAAATGCCGCGCTTCTTCATATCGGCGAGAGCGCCGGAGCGCTTGAGCGCGGCGAGAAGTCCGCCGTGCCCGTCGGGGCTCATGAAGACGTGACCGGGCTCGTCGAGGATGATCTTACCCTCGGCGGTCATTCCGGGCCACATTCCCTGCGTGAAGAAAAAGACGTCCTTCGGATCGAGCCCGAAGTAGTCGTTCTCCTCAAAGCACTTCACCGTCGCCGCGTTGTTCGCTTCCGAGGTCATCACGTAGAACGGGATCGGCTTACCGTAACGAATCGAACGCGCGAGAATCTTGCGAGCATGGAAATAGAAAAGCGGCTCGCCGGTTATCGGTCCGATCGAATAGCAGCCCTTGGGGCCGTCATAGCCGAGACGCGAGCCCTGTCCGCCCGCGACGAGAAGCGCGGCGACCTTACCAGCTTTAAGTTCTTTCTCGCCCGCTTCGATCGCCTTCTTCAAAGCCGCGCCCTTCAGAACCGCGACTTTCGGAGCCTTACCCTTCGAGCTATCGATCTTATCTCCGCCCTTCTTGAGAGCCTCGGCGCAATACTTGACGTTCTTGGGCTCGATAGTGGAAACCTGTTTCAACAGCTCACCCTGCGCCTTCTTGGAAAGCTTCTTATAGTAAGCGAGGACATGCTCCTGTCCGCAGCTCTTAAGCATTTTCTCAGCTTCTAAGTACGTCATGTTTTTACTCCTTTACAGGTTCGAGAATCCAGCGTTTATTATACCAAAACCAATCTTCAGGACGCTTCTTGATTTCGCTGTCCAAGAGCGAGAGCGTTTCTTTCATAAGTTCTTCAGCCGTCTTACCTTCGGGTCTCAACGTCGCGAGATGATTGAAAACGTGCTTATCGCCTTCGCGAGACATAATCGCGACCACGATAGGACACGAACACTTGATCGCGAACATCGCGCCCGCTCTACTCACGTTCGCCTTACCGTTCAGAAAATCGACTTCGACATCTTTCTTCATCACGCGCAAATCCGGCAGAATCGCGAACGCGCGTCCGCTTTGAAGATTACGCTTGATCTTAACGAGCGTATCTCTTTCGTCGCGCTCCAAGACCTCGATATCGAGATACATTTTATTCATCCACGCGGTGATCTTCGGGTTACGCTGCTTAGCCGCGATAGCGAAAAGCGGCAGCCCGTATTTGGCCATCGACCACGCCGCCATATACCAGTTACCGGAATGAGGAACCATAATGACGACGCCGCGACCTTCATCGACATAACTTTGAAGTTTTTTCTTATACTCGAGGCCGTCCTTAACGTGTTTATCCATCCACTCCCGAGTAAGTTTCGGCGCTCTTATCATCTCGATGATGTTTTTCAAGAGATTCACGAGGCTACCGATAGCGATACGGCGGACTTCCGCGTCCGACTTCTCCGGAAAGACCGAACGGATACGCGCTTCGGTACGTTTGCGATGAAGCCCCACGCGATTTACCAGGAACGCTCCGAGCCACTCGGCGATTCTCATGGCCTTCGAATAAGGAATCGCGTTCACGACCATGCACATGAAGCGCAAGGCGAAATACTCGACATTAATCGTTAATTTTGATTTAGTTGCCAATCTGAATCATTCCCTTAATCTACGTATATTATACCAAATCCGATTCCATAAGAGAATCACAATCTATCTCGCCCTCGTAAACTTTTTTCACCGGTCCGGTCAAAGTAAGGTTATGAATCTTGTCTTGTTCGACTTCAGCATTGACGATAAGCTCATATCCCTGAATCGTGGTTACGCGCACCGGGAACTCAAGTCCGTAATCCATGACTCCGATTACCGCCGAGGCGACCGCTCCGGTTCCGCAGGCTCCGGTTTCCGCTTCGACGCCCCGCTCGTAAGTGCGAATGGATACGCGCGAAGGCGCTCTGAACGAGACGAAATCGACGTTGGTACCTTCGGGCGCAAACTGCGGTGAGAGCCGAATACGCCGGCCTTCGCCTTCCACGTCCGTCTTGGCAAGGTTCTCCACGACCACGATCTTATGAGGAACTCCGACAACACAGAAATCGTCCGCCTTGTTTTGAGGATCCGGCATCTTGACTCTGACGAGCTCTGCGGAGAGTATTTCCGCCTCGATAACTCCGGCTATCGTCTCAAAGCGCATCTTGTCTTGTTTGGCCGCGCCGATCGAGCGCGCGAACGCCGCGACGCACCTCGCGCCGTTTCCGCATAGCGCAACCTCGGAGCCATCAGGATTGAAGAAACGCATCTTGAAATCGGCGCTTTCGCTTTTTTGAACGAGGATGACTCCTTCCGAGCCGATTCCGATTCGTCTGGTGGCCATCGCTGCGATTTTGCGCCCTTCTTCGGGGAATTCGAGCGCTCGGTCATCGACCAAAATGAAGTCGTTGCCGGCGCCATGCATTTTTACGAAATGAATCTTCTTCACATCCACCACCCTCTCATAATCGGCATCTCGGAGCCTTTGCTTAGACGAATCATATCCGAAAGTATCTTGAACGCTTCGTCTAAAACGACGTCATCTTTCTTACGCTGATTACGATGCAGCTTGGAGCTCTTCTTGCTTTCGCTATCGTCCTCGTCATCCTCGTCATCAAGTTCTCGCAATTCACGATCTCTTAACTGCATCCGATAACGCTCCTTCCAGCTCAACGGAGCCGACTCTCTTTCCGAGAGTTCCAACATTCCGGCGACGTTCTCCAAATGTTTCAAATATCGTTCATCTTTCTCGAGTCGCGCAGCGGAAAGCTTCTTGAGTTCCGAGATATAATTATGCGCGTCCCACGCGAGCGAATAGTCCGCTGCGAGAATACGGGTAAACGGCAGCGCGTTCGGAAGTTTATCCTCGCCGATATCAAGCGAATCAAGAAGCGAGGGTAAGTGGATGTCCGGTTTTACGCCGGCGACCTGTGTGGACCTACCGTCGATTCGATAGAATCTCGCGGTCGTGACCTTCATGGAACCGTACTTTTCCGGCCCTAACCCCATAACCGTTTGAACCGTGCCCTTACCGTGCGACTTCGAGTCTCCGACGATTATCGCGCGCCCGGTATCTTGAAGATGCGCGGCTACGATCTCGGAAGCCGAAGCTGAAAGTCTATCGATCATCACGACGAGCGGCTTGCGGAAAGCTACGGGATTTCCGGGCGGAATCGGAAGCGGCGCGACCGTGCGAGAATCGCGGATTTGCACTACCGGACCTTGCGCGACGAAAAGCGCCGAAAGCATCACCGCTTCGCGAAGCGATCCGCCACCGTTTCCTCTCAGATCCAAAACGATTCCTTTCACCGCTTCGGAATTGAAATCGGCGATATACTTGGCGACGTCCATGGCCGCCGAACGATAGCCCTTCTGACCGGGACGTTTATCCATCGAACCATAGAATGCCGGAAGATAAATATAGCCGAGCTTGGTCGTCGTATTTCCGATCGTCACTCTCTCGACGCGTCCGGTAGCGGCTTGATCTTCGAGATCGATTTCATCGCGAGTGAGCTCGTATAGCTTGCGAGTCATGCCGCTCGGATCGCTGCGAGGAATGATTTCCAAAGTGACCTTGCTGCCTTTCGGTCCGCGAATCTTACGAACCGATTTCTTCATCGGCTGCCACATGATATCTTCAAGTTCTCCATTACCCTCTTTCACGGCGGAGATCTTATCGCCTTCTTTGATTCTCCCGTCCTTGGCGAGGGGACTGCCGGGCATGATTTCCTCGATCTTAAGCGCTCCGTCATCCATTTGCAACACCGCGCCGATGCCGCAAAGTTTCAGATTCATGTCCATATCGAAGTCTTCTTTCGACGCGGGCGAGAAATAGTCAGTATGCGGATCGTAAGTATGGGTAATGGCGCTCAAATACGCCTGAAGGACTTCCTCTTCATCTCCTTCGGTCATTGCGATCGCGAATTGACGATACTTCTTCACTAAGTTCTCGGCTACATCCACTTCATTTGTGGACTTGTCGATCTCACGATTGATTTTCGCGACCAACAGTTCGTTCTTGATGCGCTTACGCCAGAGATCCTCGGCTTCCTCCTTCGTTTCGGGCCACGGCGCTTCCTTACGCTTGAGCCCGATCGACTCCTCCACGTTGAAATCCCATACGGCATTAACCAAGAGATTGGTCGCGAAATCGATTCGTTCCTGCAGACGCTTCACATAAAGGTCGCGAACTTCATACCCGAAATTCACGTTCCCTGCCAACACTTCATCGTCTATCGTTTTCAAGTGTTTCGAAAGTTCGTCGAGATCGCTCTTGAGGAAGACGCTTCTATCGAAATCATAATAGGAAACGAGGTTCGTCCAGGCCTTGGCAGAGGCGATATCGTCGAGCGGGGATTGAAGGACATGCGTCAGCGGAATATTCTCCGCCACGCGCTTGGCGATCTTGCCGTAATAAGGTTTGGGTTTGACTTCCGCCGACAACAGCGACGCTATCAAGCAGAGCGTAAAAGCGAATAATGTTCTCATATCAACCTCTCAATTCGATTATCCTGACGAGACGTTCTTTTTCATCTTCGGGGAGGATGATGCGCTCGGATGAAAACGCAGACTTGATTTCACAAGAATTAAGCACTACCGCTCCTTGAATCTCGGCGATCTTCGCGTTGAACGTATCGGAAGCGAAGACGAGAACCGGCGTGACATCGCCTTTCCAACCCTCCTTCAAGAGGGCGCTTTTGACATACTCGGCTTCGCGTTTCACTTGCGCGAGCGGAGAACGATCGGGGAGCTTGCCGTTTACGAGAACGAACCCGTCTTCGATCGTTACCTTCCCGGCCCAACATTTGGTCTCGACGGCGAAGACGCCCGAAGGACCTACGACGACGTGGTCGACATGCTTCCTACCGACGACGAAGTCATTGAATATATGATAGCTGTCGGGTAGCTTCATTAAAAGTCCGGAAACTCGTTCTTCACCTCTCGCGCCGATAAAGAAGCGCTCGACCTGCTTAAAGCCCCTCGACCAACTCCAAATCGCAAATACAAAGGAAATCGCGAGCAGCAATAGCCCCGCTTCGACATTCTTCAAAACGATCGTGGCGATCGAGAATCCGCCTGCCGCGACAGCGAGAAAGAGCGGCCACAGACCTACCACCACTCCATAAACTCTTGCCCACTCTCCGGCTACTCCATGTACCTTAGCCATTTCTCAGCTCCTCCGTTATTTGTTCGGCCGAAAAAGAATATTTGATTTCCAGTTCCGCCTGCGAACCGTGAGGTATGTATTCGTCGGGCCATCCGAAACGCTTATCCGCTCCGATCAACTCGCCGAAGCCTCCGATTATCGAACCGTTTTCGATCGAGACGATGGTTTTACCGGCTTTACGTTGCGCGGCCAATCGCTCGGCATCGAAAGGCTTGATCGTACGCGCGAACACCACTCCGGCCTTGATCGACGCGGCGATTTCATTAGCCTTTGGAATTTGGTCTCCCGTAGCCCAAATCTGAAGTTTCGCGTTTTCGTCCTCATGCACTTCGATCGTTTCGAGCGGAACTTTGCCGCGCGGGTAACGGATTACGGTAGGCCCTTCATAACGAAGCGCCTCTTTTATAAGCGCTCTTAAATCTTCCTTGTCCTTCGGCTGAACTATCTTGACGTTCGGCAAACACTTCAGCATGGCAATATCATAAAGCCCCTGATGAGTTTTACCGTCATTACCGACGACTCCCGCGCGATCGACTGCGATCACGACGGGAACGCGCGCTATCGCGAGGTCATGCATAACTTGATCGACGGCGCGTTGAAGGAAGGTCGAATATATCGCGACTACCGGTTTAAGGCCGCCTTGCGCGAGCCCCGCGGCGAACGCTACCATGTGCCCTTCGGCGATGCCGACGTCAAAGAAACGCTCCGGAAACTCCTTGGCGAAATCGACGAGCCCGGTTCCGTCCTTCATGGCAGCGGTCAAGGCGACGATACGTTTATCCTGCCGCGCTTCTTCGCTTATGATTTCACCGAACGCCGCCGACCAATCTTCCGTCTTCGCCCCCTTGACCGCCTTTTGCTCGGGATCGAACGCGCCTACTCCGTGCCACTTCGTAGGATTCATTTCGGCCGGTTTATAGCCGTAGCCTTTCTTGGTAACGACATGCACGAGGACACTGCGCTTATCCTCTTTCGCGACCGTGAACGCTTCCTTCAAAGCTTCGAGATCATGACCGTCCACCGGCCCGATATATCTTAGACCGAAACGTTCGAAGAAGGACGAGCCCAAAAACAGCGACTTCACCCTACTTTCCCAACGATGATAAATATCTCTCAGGAAAGTAAGCTTGAGCTTGTGCCCGGCGTTTTCCGCGGCGGTTTTGATGCGATTGTACTTAACGCCCGTGATTAAGCGCCCGAGGAACTTGGAGATCGCTCCGGTAGGCTTGGAGATCGACATCTCGTTATCATTCAGCACGAGAATCACCTTGCGCTTTTCACTGTCACAGAAATTGAGCGCTTCGAAGCTCGTCCCGTTCACGATCGAACTATCGCCGATAACCGCGACGACGTGCTCTTTCGTTCCCTTCAGGTCACGGGCAGCCGCGTAACCCTCGGCAATCGAAAGCGCCACGCCGGCGTGTCCGGCGATCGCGGCGTCCGCCTTCGATTCGAGCGGATTCGAAAACGGAGAAACTCCGCCTAGGGAACGAATCGTATCGAACTTCTCGGCACGATCGGTCAATATCTTCCACGCATAAGCTTGATGACCGACGTCCCAAATTATTCTGTCGACATAAGGATCGAAGACTTCGCTTAAAGCCTTGGCGATCTCGACGGCTCCGAGCGATGAAGCGAGATGACCGCCGTTTTTAGCTACGGCTCCAATGATGATCTTTCTGATTTCTTCTGCGGTCATTCTTTTTTCTTCAAAATGAGTAGCGTGGTGGAGTTCTGCCCGAAGCGTTCCTTCGTCGAGGCGAGAACATAACGATCTTTGACCAACTCCCAAGTTGCGAGTTGCTCTTCGAGCGAACGTTCATTCCCCTTCGGAACTTCGATCGCGAAAGCGTAACCGCTGAAAGCGGCCACTTTCGCCGTCTCTCCCTCCAGAAGTTCTTTCCAATACAGCAAATCGACATCGGAGAACGGTCCCATCGCGAGTCTTCTCGGTACATGGCGATTGGTCTCGACGGCGAGATAAGTATCCTCCGTCAAGAGTTCCGTTCCTTCCGGATCCAGAGCTTCGATTTCACGTGCCGCTTCTCGCAACATCGCGAGCTCACTCTTCGGCTTCATGATCGTCCAGAAGCGATCCTGCCCGTCGCTTGTCCACTTCTCCAAGAGCGGAGAGCCGAACGAAATCGCGAGCGCTAGGCCTAGCGTCATAAGCTCGGCGCGATCCGTTTTGATATTGATCGCGGCGAAAACGGCGAGTAGCGACATTATCGGAACTTGATAATCTTCATACGGATGAGGAGCGAAAAGATGAATGAGGAAGACGACGGCGAACGCGAGCGCCAGGAAACGCGAGCGCTTGAAGTCTCCGAGCCCGAGAACTATGAAAATCGGAAGATAAAATCTCACGAGGCGACTCAAAGAGCCGACGATCATCACGGGGCTGAAACCCTCGCGCGCGGCATGATAACCGATCGCCTTAAGTAGCCCCGGCTCAGCGGTGAAGTCGGTCATGAACCAGCCGAAAACCGCGCCCAGAGTAATGATCGCGCCGATAATGAACGCGTTGAATGACTCGATTCGGCGATGAATGAACAGGTAGATGGCGATTACGACGAGCAGCGCCGCGAGCGAAAATCTCGTCGCTCCCGCGAGTGCGAGCATAACGCCGGAAAGGAAATGGAATTTCTCGAACGTAAGAAGATAAAATCCCACGGCGATGAAAAGCGACGCGAGCGCGTAGGTCTTCGGGATCGTAAGATAATACACGTGATAGAGATTTACCGCGAGCAACAAGAACGTAATCGAGAACGCGGATTTCTTTTGCCCTTCGTCCGCCAAACGACGCGCCGTCAAGGCCGAAAACATGATACCGAGAGCTCCTAACGAGAGCGTGACGACGCGAGCTCCGAGAAGCCCGAAGTTCTTCCAAGCCGATGAAAACGCCGCGTAGACGTAAGGCATAATCGGACCCTGCGTGAAATCGAAATCCACGAACGGGACGAGCCCCTCGGATACGAGATTCGCCGCGTAAAGATACCACCCCTCGTCCTGGTTAAGTCCTCCGAACCAGATAGCGGCCGCGCCGAGTATAAGGAAGGCAACGATTCCGATCACTCGCCGACCTCCAAGCTGGGGTTCACGTCGATAGAGAACGCGCCTTCGACTTTATTTCGACGATAGTATCCTAAAGCCGCGATCATCGCGCCGTTGTCTCCGCAATACTTCGGCTTCGCCATCAAGATCGGAATTTTCGCTTTCGCGGCGACCTCGGAAAGGACTTCGCGAAGACGCGAATTGAGCGAAACGCCCCCTCCGATCAAAAACGCTTTATAATCGCGAAGCTTCAGCGCGTTACGCGTACGGTCCGCAACCGCCTGAACGATCGCCTCTTGGTAAGAAGCGACGATTCGAGGAATTTCTCCCTCGTCAGTAAGCTTTTCCACGCCTCCGTTTTGTTGGACATAGCGCAAGAGCGCGGTCTTAAGGCCGGAGAAGCTGACGCAAAGCTCGGCTCTAAGCCCCGAAAGCGCGCTCACGCCTTCACGCGGGCGTCCCTTCGGGAACGGAATCATCTCCTTATCGCTATGATTTTCACGCCACTCTTTCGCGATTTTATCGACTTTCGGTCCGCCGGGATAGCCGAGTCCTAAGAGCTTAGCGGCTTTATCGAAAGCTTCTCCCGCCGCGTCGTCCAAGGTCTGCCCGATAATTTCATATTTTCCGTAGCTCGGAATATCGATCCAGTTCGTATGCCCGCCGGAGATCGCGAGGCCTAAAATCGGGGTCATCGTCTCAGGCTCGATTTCCGCATCGAGAAACGGAGTATGCAAATGCGCTTCGATATGATTGATCGGAATTAGCGGAACGCTCAAAGCTTTGGCGAGACCTTTCGCCGCGTTCAATCCGACGATCAAGGCAGGAGAGAGTCCCGGCCCGTAAGTTACCGCTACCGCGTCGATCTTCTTCTCACTCGACGATTCGATCGCCGCGCTTACGACTTCTCGAATCTTCTCGACATGCGCGCGAGAAGCCAGCTCCGGCACGACTCCTCCATAAGGAATATGAAGCGGGATTTGCGTGTAGACGATATTCGAGAGTACCAGATGACCGTCTTTAACGATCGCGGCCGCTGTCTCGTCACAGCTCGTCTCTATACCTAAGATATTCATTACCAGAATTTATACCAAGGATTCTTCTTGGGGGCGACCGACTTTTCCTTGTAGAGCTCCCTGACTCTTTGAGTGCCGGCCGTCTCCGGATCTTGAACGGCAGTACGCGTTCTGAACATAAGCTGATCGGGGATCGACCAGAATTCGCTACGAACGAACTGATCGGCGTTAAGACGATGAAGAATAATGACTTCGCCCGTTTTCAAGACGGAGATCGTCGGCTTGTCGATTCTTAAAATCGGTCCTAAATCGCGAGTCGCCCAGGCGCGGTCACTATCGCCCGAATCCTGCGCCCCAAGGAAGAGATGTTCCTGTCCGCAGCGCATCCAGTGATAAAGCGTAAGATCACGTCTCAAATTCGGGCGATTGGCAAAAAGTTGAGTAGCTTGGGCGACCTTGATTCCCTTAACGAGATCGAACGCGCGGAACATACCCTCGTAGCGAATGCCGCGGTGAACGAGAACCGGGCGAGCGAGATACTTGCTTTCATGTTTAAGCGCGTAGTGATCGGCGAGGAACGTCTCGAGCTTCTGTCCTTCTCCGCTTTCAAGCGAGAAGTCGGCGACGAAGACACGCTTCGAAATCGAATCCATCAAATACATATCGCTCGCGCGGTACACTTCGATAAAGAAGCGATCGGTTTTGCTCGTCTTGCTGACGTCGATTTTATCGGAGGAGTAATTGGCGATATCGACGACGCCGCGAATTCTTTCGCCGATAAGGAAATCGGTCGAATCGAGTCTTAAATCGACTTTGATTTCGCTCTCTTGTGCCATGACTGAGAGCGCGGCGAAAAGTGCGGCGAAAAGAATCTTGATTTTCATAATTCGATCTCCAATCCGTCGTATGCGGGCTCGACGCCCTCGGGTAATACCTTGAGCCACTCGGCGTGAGAGACGTCGTGGCACATGTGAATCAAATACGCTTTCTTCGGCGCGATCTTTTCCAAATACTCAAGCGCCGCGTCCTTGTTGAGGTGAGTCGGATGAGGGCGAAATCTGAGGCAATTGAGAATCATCACCTCGACGCCCTTGAAAGCTTCGATCGCCTCGTCCGACAATTCATGGCAATCCGAAACATAGCCGAGTTTCTCGTCGATCACGTACCCGCTGCAAGGGAAATTATGCTCGACTTTCACGCGCTTGAGCGTCATATCGCCGATCTTGAACTCATCATCGGCGACGAAATTGATCATAGGCCTGAAGAGCCCCATCGTGTTTTGCTTATCGGAAATATACGGAAAGATACGATGCATCTGTTCGACCGTCTCTTCCGCAGCGAAACACCTCATCGCCGCGCCCCCGTTCAATGTATTGAACCGCCTCACGTCATCGAAGCCCGCGACGTGATCCATGTGGGCATGAGTAAGGACTACCGCGTCCACTTTATCGATACCGTATTCGAGCGCGGCGACGCGCATTTCGGGGGGAGTATCGAGCAAAAACGCAGCCGCGTCAGAACGCACGTAAGCGCCGCATCTGCGGCGCTTATCGCGCGGGTCGGTCGAGGTGCAAACGGGGCAGTCGCAACCGATTTGCGGGACCCCGACCGATGTTCCCGTTCCTAGGAACTTAAAGGTCACTTTACTTTACCAACTCCTTGGCAGGTTCTTCCTTTTCTTCTTCCTTCGCCGCTTCCTTCGCTTTTTCCTTCGCATTCGAAGAGAAGAAAGCTTCGATTTCCTCGAGCGTCTTACCCTTCGTCTCCGGCATGAAGAAGGTCGCCGTGACGAAGTAGATCACCGTGAAGAACGCGAGCGTGAAGAAGACCCAAGCGTAACCGACGGCATTGACCCAAGGGTAGAAGACCGACGCGATGGTCGTGGAAACACCCTGGTTGATGAGAAGCGCGATCGCCATACCGTTCGCACGAATACGCGCGGGCATAAGTTCCGACAAGGCGAGCCAGACGCAAACGCCGGGGCCCGAAGCGAAGAAGCCGATGAAGACCATGAACGAAATCGCGGTCGCCCAGCCGGTTACCTGACTCGCGGCGCAAATACCGTGCTCAATTGCGAAGAACGAGCCGCCGACGCCCAAAAGACCGACGATAATGCCGAGAGTACCCATCTTAAGGAGGAACTTACGGCCCTTCATATCGACGAGCGAAACGGCGACGATAGTCATAACGAGGTTGACGATCTTGATCGCGGTATCGGCATAGTTCGCGACGATGCCGGGAAGACCCGACTTATTGAAGATATCGACCGAGTAGTTGAGAACCGAGTTGATACCGGTAGCCTGCGTGCAAGCGAGAACGACAACCGCGAGGCAGAACGGCCAAATGTACTTCTTCTGGAAGAGGCTGTCCTTGGGTCCTTCAACTTTCGTTTCTTCACCCTCACCTTCAATCTTCACCCCGGCCTTCTTGGCGAGCCAAGTCGGAGATTCCTTGAGGCCGAAGATACCGGCGAGGAAGATGACGCCAGGAATCGCGGAGAGCCAGAAGACGGTCTTCCACGCGGTAACCTTGGTCGCGGCGGAAACGGTTTCAGCATCCGCGGCGCCGAAGAACTTGGTGACGCCGACGCCCACGAGAGCCATGAAAACGAGACCGATCGTCAAAAAGAGTTGAAAGAGACCCGTGCCCTTGCCGCGCTGATCAGCGGGGAGACATTCCGCGAGGTACATCGGGATAACGACGCCGAGAAGACCCGCCGAAGCGCCCTGAACGAAGCGGCCGGCGACCATCACGCCGTAGTTACCGTCCGAGAAAACGATCATCGGAATCGAAGAAAGAAACACGATCGAGCCGATAAGAATCGTTTTCTTGCGACCTAACCAATCGGCAAAAACACCGGCAGGAAGCGAACCGATAACCGAGCCGAAGAGAACCGCGCCGACGACCGTAGAAAGCGCCGCTTCGGAGAAGTAGTTAAGAGCTTTGATGTACGGAAGCGCGGAAGCGATCGCTCCGACGTCGATACCGTAAAGAAGACCACCGAGGCCAGCCATGCTCATCAAATAAATGATGTAACGCTTGTTCATTTTATGTTCGTTCCTTATTTTGGGATGAATATTTATTTTATATTATATCAAATTTTCGCGTTCTCGCCTATCCCCTTCGGTGGGCAATACGAAGATAGACCTATCCGGCCCGAACGAGGTACGTTCAGTCTATGCCGACCGGGAAGTCGAGAACATTCTTCAAGCTGAAGGTTCACCGCATTTACTGCCATACTTGCGGCAAGGAGTATCACGAATCTTTTCCATTCCGGTCCTCAATGTGCATCTCGGATATCTCGCGTCTCTATTCAAAGAATGGATTTCCTTGGCTTCGGAGATTCCTGAGGTGATAGCAGCCGGGCAGATGGTCGAGAGACATCTCACGGGCATTCTCGGGTACTGGGAAGTTCAAGCGCTCGTCAAGTGCCTCAATAGAAGGATCTAACGGGAAAGTAAGATGGCTAATGAAGCAGGCCTATAGCTAAGCCTTACCTTAGGCAACCTCTACAACTCGCCTTAGGCGACACCTCCAAGTTGCCTTAGGCGACTTCACAACTTCGCCTAAGGCGACTTCATCACTTCGCCTAAGGCGACATCGACAACTCGCCTAAGGCGACATTATAAACTCGACTAAGGCGACTTTCAGCCACGTACCGGCGCACACCGTCGTCTTACCCGCGAGACAGTCCCCAATAGTAATTATCATCTAGGACGCTGCCCTAGCTTCACAATCAAAGTTGTTCTACTTTAAGTTTTCCTCTCTCATCAACCTTAAAGTATAGCGCGTAACAATTACGCTCGCAATGCTCGGGCATACACGAAGAAGCTTCCCGCTGATCGCGATGCTCGAGCGTAGGCGAAGGTTCTGGCGACTGATCGCGATGCTCGGGCAGTGCCCGAGCAATCTTAACGATCTCGTCATTAAGCTCCAAACACGCCCCCCGCGAGAAATCGACCTCCTCATTACCCTCCGCTATCTCTAAATACCGATTCTCGAGGAACGCGTCGATATAGACGCTCTCTGGTTTATAATCTATCGGCATCCTATTAGGCAGTATTCTGATGAATTTCGCGCTCGAACTTTTCGCGAGCATATCTCTCACCGCTCGCTCTCCAGGGCTGATAAAACCACTTATTATGACAAAACCCTGTTCGACCGCGTTCTCCATTCGCGTGACAATCTCGTCAATCATCTTAGCCGTACATTTTCGCGATATTCTTAACGAAACGAACTTTTCTTCGTTCAACAGCGCCAGATTTCCCACCCCTTTCCAATAATCATCCCGATCCAAGCGGAATGAATCGATTGGTTCTTTGATCCGAAGCGCTTCCGGGCGATTATGCATTAGCTCATACTTGGCCGGATTATACGCGATATATCGCGCAGTTGCTTCGATTTTCTTTCTCTTTAAGCAAAGATGATCGTGGTATCCCTGCTGCCATTTGAGCGGCGGATTTGCCGCGATATCTTTGGAATAGCGAATAAGATGGTTTTTGAAGCCCGCAATCGCCTTACCGAGGTTTTTCAACGGCTCCGGCAAGTTCGGGAGTATTCGTATATTGAAATGGACGTGATCCGGCATGACGACTCGTTCAAATAGCTGCAAGCCATCCGTTTTTATCGGAAGTTGCGCTAGAGTACGCTCAACTTCTCGTCCAAGCTCGTTCAGAATCACCTTACCATCGACGATCTTTCCGAAATATTCGCCTCTTGGATTTGTGGTGATTGTAACGAAAAGCATCGCACCATTCGAATAATCCCACTTCTTAAATCGTCGATAGAAATGTATCTCGGCCATATGTTAGAAATTATATCATAAGCTCACACTTCCCGCAAACGAAACCTCTCGAGACTCGCGGCTCGCAGACAGAGCTCATACCGCAGATTGCGATACTCGGTCGTACGCGAATGAGCTACCCTCAGATCGCGCTACTCGGGCGAAGCGTTAGTCTCGCCTCCCTGATCGCGCTGCTCGGGCGAAGCGTTAGTCCCCTCGCTCTGATCGTGATGCTCGGGCAATGCCCGAGCTAACAACAAGCGCCGCGGAGTGCGCGGCGCTTGTGTTGGTTTTGTTAGATTTCAGCCATTGACATTGAGTTACTTAGTCGCCTTGACGCTGACCTTGTAGTACTTCACCTTATTGTCTCCGGTGAAGGTCATCGGGATCGAGACCGTCTTCGCCTCGCCGCTCGTCGCCTGATCGCCAGAGCCGGTCGCGCTTTCAAACGTACCATCAGGCGTATCGCACGACGAAACCGCGTAGAAGAGACCCGGAATCGGGTTCGTGATCGTGAACTGAACCTTATCCGTCGATTCCTCAGTCGGCGCGGCCATTGTCGTAACCGCCGGTTGGGTCGTCTGATCATCCTTCAGCGTCGTCGTGATCGTGCCATCTGCGGTCGTAACCGTGCAATAGTCCGTCACATCGTACGCCGAACCGCTTCCGGTCGCGCTCGGGATCTTGACGGTAATCGTTGTCGGCGCAGTGCCCGTATAGGTTGCTTCCTGTCCGGGAACGAGGGAAACCTCCGTCGTACCCTGCGGGATGACAATCTCCGGCGGCACACCGCCGTTCTGCATCAGCTCATAGACCTTAGCCAAGCCAACCTCATTGTAAACGACGCTGTAGCCATCAACTGTGGTCGTAACCGTGCCAGTGGCAGATGCAACCGTTGCTTTCGACGCTGTAGCCGTCAGAACAAGATTACCAGCGATCGTACCCGAACCTGTAATCGTACCGGCGACTTCAACGCCACCGACCGACGTCCAGATCTTGCCCGAGCCGATTGTAACCGTCTTGCCGCTATTAACGACAATCTTACCATCGTTCGCGGCAGTTCCGGAATCGCCGATCGTAACGCGAAGATTCGCGGCATCGATATTACCAGTGAAGCCCTCGACACTCTTAAGGAGGATGTTCGCCGTAGAACCGGCACGCGAATTAACCTTGAGCGTACCCGAGCCGGTAACCTTGAGGCCATAGTTGTAGCCGTTGGAACTATCGCCGATCCATAGAGCCGGTTCATCATTGGCATCAACGAGTTCAACCGTCGGGCCGAAATCGCCGCCGTTAGCAAGCCAACCGACGTTGCCGGTAGTAATCACTGTCGAGCTGGCATTGCCGTAAGCATTAATGTTGAAGTTCGGGCAAGTATAGCCACCTGTCGCGCTTTCGCTGTCAGTCTTTCTGAAGGACTTCTTCAAATAAACGCTTCCGTTCCATGTATTCGCCTGGAGGCTCGTCTGAACAGCGTCAGAAGGAACGCGCTGATCATAAATGAGCTTACCATTACCCGTCAGCTTGGCCGTACCGCCAATTGTTCCTTCGATGCGAATACCTCCGGTCTTCTCGGCCTGTCCCCAGGTGCCTTCACCATTAAGAGTCAGATCGCCAAGAATGGCATTATCATGATGATCGTTATTCCAAAAGCCGAAGAGGACACGCGCACCGGAATCGATTGTAATCATCGATCCGTTCGGCATATTCTTGTTTCCGTTCGACTCCCAATCATCATGACCGAAAGTCACCGTCGCATTGTTCGTGACCTTAATCTTTAAGGGATCAGCAGGAGCATAGTCCTTCGAGACATAAACCGCTGTTGTCTCGTTGAAAACAACAGTATCATCCGCCGTACGCGTCGTTGCGGCAGTCTTTGCCTCGTCGGCATAGAACGTCACATTAGCATCCCACGTGTTATTATTCGTGCCGGTACCTTCCTTCCAATAGATTTCGGTTGTATTGCGCTTCGCACGGAAGTAATAGCTACCGCCCTCGTAAACAAGACCACCGGTAATATAAGACGGATAATCGGGCTTCAGAAGTTGAATCTTCTCATTGTTCGACGCAATAACACCCGTCAACTGGAGATCGACCGGCTGATTCAAAATCAGCGCACCAGTCAGCGACGAGAAGTCAAAAATGATCTTACCATTATCACCAAGCTCCGTCGGACCACCGGTAAAGTCAAGCGCTCCATGCTCAATCTTGACCGTCGTATTAACTTCGATCTGTCCAGCCTTGATCATATTGGCCGTCGTCTCGGCAACATCTGCTGTGAAGGTAACCGTACCCGTACCGTTAATCGTGAGCTTTTCGTACGAAGCGGGAGCCGTAAGGTTATTCGCAACCGTTACGTTCCCTTCGGTCGTCAACACCACTGTCTGATTTTCATTCGGCTTGTCGGCCTGCGTCACCGTACCATCCTTCGATGTCAGCGTCCACGCATCCGTCTTGACCCAGTCATCATCCTCGGTAATCGTGCGCGTTGCCGTGCCATTCAGAGAGGTATACGGGAATTCATCCGCAAACGCCTTAATCGCCTTCTCGCTCAACTGGCAATCAAAGATACGAACCGCCGAGATTGTCGAATTTGCCGCCGTCGTATCCGTCGGCTTCACAAGGCCCGTCGAGCCGACACCGCCATGCACCGAACCAACCTGCAAGCTCGAACCGAACGACACATTCGAAACCGCCTGCTCGGCCCAATACTTGCCATCGAGATAAACGATAATCGATGTGGCAGTCTTCACAAAGCCATAAGTATGACGTGTCTCACGCGCATTCGTCACCGTCATCGGATTACCGATGACCGAATAAGCGCTGTTACCCGTCGTACGGACAAGAATAACCTCATTCGGTGAGGTGCCGGCTGCAAGGCCGATAAGTCCTCCATCTCTCGTACCAAAGGCAATCAATACGCCCTTATTCACATTCGGTACGACGCCGGCGACCAAGCAGGTCCAGGTTGTCGGATACGAGACCGTAAAGTCTGAATACGGCGTTGCCGGCGTCTTAATCGCCAAGTGATTGTCCGTAAAGCCATTGGATTGCGAGTAACCGGTATCCCAATGAAGACTATTCGTATTCTTACCCGTGCTCGCCAGATTGCGATCATAAAGGAACGTCCAATCGTAAAGCGCAGCCGTATTCTTAACAACGGGAGTAATCGGAGTCGTTCCGTTTCCGACCTGAATTTCCGTACCATCAGGCATCACGACAGGTATCTTCACATCGTCGCCAAGTCCCTGGATCGTAATCGAGCCCTGAATCAGGTTCTCATTATCGGTAATGGCCGTCTTCACATCACCCTCCTCAACCGTCAACTTGGAGAAGTCGCGGAGATTATGAATGACAAGCGTGCCGGCACCGGTCTTCTTAAGCGTGCCTGTACCGGTAAACGTCGCATTAAGTGTCATCGTCTTACCGGAAGCAACGTCAAGAGTCGTCTCCGTACCATCCTTCAACGTAATCGGATTGGCTGTGTCGATAATGAGGTTATTTTCGATGGAACGCACAGTACCGCCGGCCAAGGTCAGAGTCTTACCATCCTTGAAATAAAGGCCCCACTTACCAAGTTCAAGGACACCATTTTCAAGTACCTTCAGGGACGAGGCATGGACGCGATTATTGTAGCTGATGCCCATCGCCTTGAAAGTCGCGGTAGCCGAACCGCCGCCAATCGTCATATCAACGCTGGAGTCGCGTCCGAAGCCGACAGTACCCGTATGCGCATCAATTTCACCACCGACGAAATTGTAGGTCGTCTTGGCATTCGGCCAGTGCGCGAAAAGGACAGGCCCTTCCTGGTTATCCATTGTCGAAGGATCCCGATCAAGTTCCTTGGACAGCGTAATCGTTCCGCTCTTCTGAGTAATCGTCTGCACAGCGCCATTCGAGTTGCCCGTAAGAAGACGTGTAGCGGAGAAATTGCCTTCGAAAATATAATTCGCCTTCTTCTGAGACATACCGATGACACCTGTCGCTGTCACCGGACGCGCAACTTCAACAGTTCCCTTCACCTCCGTTGTCTCATACGGAAGAGCCGAGAGCGCCGTCGTGCCTTCAAAGCGATAAGTCACGCCTTCTGTCGGCGCCGAAGTCGGGATGAACGACGTATTGCGGAAGATTCGCTTACCGGCGAAACCGGAAAGATCCAATTTGGCGAAGTTCTCCGCGTCAAGGCTCGTACCAGTCAACGCGAGATCGCCCGTGCCGACAACCCTAACCAGCTTCGCACTGATTGCCGTATCAAGCACCAATTCCGCGCCCTCGTTAATCGTCAGGGTCGCGATATTGGCGTTAGCAATAATTCCACCATTCCAATTGATTGTACTAAAGTTATTACCCGTACCTGAAATCGTAGCCGTCGGAGCGGGTGTCACGATTTCATACATCGGCCAGTTCGCCGTATTCGTAAAGGTGATATAGGTGTTGCCAGACGTGAACGCATTCGAACTCTTCAAACGCGTCGTCGTTTCCGTTCCCGAGGAATTGCAGGCAATGATATTGGATTCGGTTCCGACGACGACATCCACCCCGCTCTCAAAAACATAAGTCACCTTAAAGCTATCGGTTCCCATCGGCCAAGGATTCCGCGTGTCCACTACCGCAGCCGACGAGACCGTATCACCGACCTTGATGTTCGTCGCATAAGAACCATTGCTTTCCGACATACCGGCCAAAGAAATACTCTTGACCGTAACATGCGTTCCGCTCGGAAGCGATGTCGTCGCCGGAATCAAGAGCTTGCTCAAATTCCAACCGCCAGAGCCGGTGATTGTACCGTCGTTCGTATTGTCAAGAATGACGCGACCAGTAGAGTCGATACGAATCTGACGAAGACCGTAGCCGGACGTGGAATTGGCGGCAACAGGATCACCAAGATTGCTACCCGAAACATTCCCGGAGGAATCAACCGTCATAAGCGGCGTACCGATCACTGACGATGCCGTCGTGTCACAGTAGGATGTCTTAACGGTCTTGATGCGAACCGTTCCGTTTTCAACCTTCAGTGCCGCCAACACCGCCTTGATGTAACTACCGTCCTTAATTTGGAACTCGGTATAGACAACATCACCGATCTTCTGCGTGTTGTAACCGATGGCAGTCTTGTATTTTTGGCTGTTGACGCTAGCGCCACCCAGAACACCGGTGATACGACTCAGCGACAACAGATTCAAGTTAGCAATCTGAACACCCGTATCAACGAAATCGCTCGACCCGATCAGCGTATTACCCGGCGTGGGCTCGAAAACCTCAACCGGGCGATCCTCTCCCTGAGCAACAATCTGAATCGCGGCAATACCACCACGCGCGGTATTGGCATTGTTACCGCCCATGATCGAGAGATCGGCAGCGGTCTGATTGTTGATGCGGATCGTATTGACGCCGTAAATCGACGTCTTGCACTGAGAATAGCCCCAGCGGGTATCGGCCGTCGACGAGCTCGACGAGACGACTTTCGCTGCACCTTCGGACCATTTGTAGGAAACGCCATTGACAGTAACCGGACCGAAGTATCTATCGGCAGTATCGGTCGCGAAATAGACAATTACATCGTACTTGGAATACGGAACATTGCGAACATAAACATTAGCCGGGGAGTCATCGCAATACGCCTTCAAGAACGGATCTGTAGCCGTCGTCCAATAGTAAGCATTATTGACCTTCTCATGTAGCATCGCATTCTTAACATCCGTGGTCGTCGGGGACGCGAGCGTACCGTTATACTCCTTCAGCGTAACGGCAATATCTTCATCCTTGTTCGCATCGTTATTGGCATATGCGCAGCCGTCATTCACCCAGGAGTCCGCGGGAACACCTTCCATGCCGTAAATCGCGCTTCCGGACATATTACCGCCCGACGACTTGGCGGACTGAAGGTCGATGCTGATGACACGCTTGTCTGTGAGCGCACTCGCGGTTGTATTCTCAACGATCTGAATCGCGGCGATACCGCAATCGCTCTGCGCCGCTTTGTAGATACGTAGCGATCCATGAAGCCCGTTCACGCGAAGAGTATTGACACCCAGCTGCTTCCAATTGGACGACGTCACCGGTGTCGAGCCCCATGTATCGGTCGACTCGCAACGAACCGTCTTCGTATCACCGGCCGTCGTATCGCCCTTGTACCAATACCCGTTAATTGAGATAGGCGAGAAATTCGACGGCATCTTGCTATTGGCATTCGCCGCCGTGAGATAAACGATCACGTCATAGCAAGCAAAATCAGAACCCGTATTGGTATAAAGGATGTTTGCCTCTTTATTATCACCGCTGCGATGGCAAAGCCCTTGATACAAGAATGACCCATTCAATGTCGTGCCGCTCGTCTTATCGTACCAAACATTGTTCATTCCCTGAACACCGAAGCGAGCCGCCTTGGTCGAATCAGCCGAAGCCGAGCTACCGTCATAGACCTTGAGACTTGCGACATTGTAGCCGCCATTATCAGGACTCTTAACCTCGGTATTTGCTGCATTTGCCTCCGTCGAGGTATTATTCCAGGCATCGACGGGAATTGTACCGATCAACGTCTCCTGCTCAGTCGTCACAGGACCGTCATTCTGGCAGAAGTTGATACTAATCGACTTCTCCGCCCATGCTCCGCCGCACAGCATAAGCGCGGCGAACGCGAGAATGTAGCGAGTAGCATTTGCAACGCCGCGTGACGACACGGCGACAACACAACAAAGGGACCCGAGTCCCTTGAGTATAGTATTCATGATAATTAATCCCCTAACGTAGACTTTAGCAGACTTTCCGCTTCATCTACTCGAAATTATAGCAAATTAGGGAATTAGAGTCAACAGACCAACGGAAATATTTTATCGAGCCAACTTCACCGCGGCGAAGATGATCGCGGCGAATCCGAAACATGAAAAGAGATCGGGGACCTGCGCGAAAAAGAGATAACCGAACGCCGCCGTAAAGAGAATGTTAGAATAATCGAATACGGCGATATCCTTCGGCGGTGCGAAGCCATACGCGAGTGTTACGCCGAACTGGCCAATCGCGGCGCCCGCGCCAGCTCCGAGCAAAATCAATACCTGCGTCCACGTCATCGGGTCGAAGCCGGTCGCGATAAACGGAATCGACGCGAGACATGAGAACAAACTGAAGAAGAGAATGATAAGCGACGACTCGACGCCGCGCGTTCTTAGCGCGCGAACGCAGGTATAGGCCGCGCCCGCGCCCACGCCGCCGACGAGCCCCATCGCGAGCGAGAACGAGGCCTCGCCCGCGAAGCCCGGCTTCGTAATCAAGAGGACGCCCGAAAACGCGAGGCAGAGCGAAGCGAGTTGACGCCAGCCGACGCGCTCTTTCAAGAAGATGAGCGCGAAAATCACCGTAAAGAACGGCGCGGTTTTGTTGAGCGTCTGTCCCTCGGCGATCGTGATGCGCGAAAGCGCGTAGAAGTTCGCGAAGATTCCAACCGTTCCGCAGATCGAACGCGTAAGCAATAAGAGAATCGAAGAAAGCGAAAGAGACGCTGAGGAATCTCGGCGCTCTTTCTTGACTCTCAAGAATACGACAAGCGCGATCACGAGCGCGACGGCATTGCGGAAGAAGCTCTTTTGAAAACTCGAGATACTCGCGCCGTAGTCGTCGCACAATCTGACGCATAGCGCCATCAGCGCAAAGCCGAATCCGCTTACGACCAGCGATATGATTCCTTTTAACTTTGCCGCTTCCATTTCGACACTTCCTGTTCTAATGTAGTTATATGCTTATATTTAGTTGCAAGCCGATTCCTATTATATCATAATTGTGTCGGGGAGTGTGGATTTTCGTGGTCCAAGCGGTTTTTTGGCGTAATCATCAACCTTCCTGATAGCCGCACTTCGGACAAACGCCGTTCTTGAGTGCGATACCGCACCACGGGCAGCGGTCCATCTTGAGGCGCGAGGGAAATTTCGCGGATGCCGCGTTTGCGCCGCTCGTGAACGTGATCTTCACGATATTGAGCTTATCCTTTAAAAGATCGTAGACGATCTTGATAAAACCTTCGACAGTCATCGTCTCCTTGGTGACGACGAGTCGACACTCCGGATACGCCTTGCAAAGCGCGGTCTTGAATGCGGGGCCCTTCATCGTGTTGGTCGGCGTTCCGTTGCGAATGCCCTCGAGTTCGTAGGCGTTGAGTACGACCGGCAAAAGCGGATCGTCCTCACGCAAGATGAGCGCGTGATCGAAGTTCTGCAAAACTTCCCACGCCGTCTTCTTGATCTCATTGCACGGGAAGACCATATTGACGCCGGGATTTATCTCCTCCTCGACTTCGAGCGTCAACCCGCCCGAGTGTCCGTGAAGATAGCGCGCTTCGCCCTTAAACCCGTAAAAGCGATGGGCGTATTGGATGTCGAGATGAGCCACAGACCGAATCGTCTTGCAGCCGCAGGGAA
>JAKSOZ010000030.1 GCA_024405265.1 Kiritimatiellia bacterium
GAGTTCTGAGCGTGCTGACTTCTGTTTCTCAGCGCGCTTAGATTTATTTGTGAGCGTGCTGGGATTTGCTTCTCAGCGTGCTGAGATTTCCTTTTCAGCACGCTAGCTTCATCGGTAGTCGCCTGTGAGGGAATTTGGAGACTGTCCCCAAAAAAACCAGCGTGTTATGCCTTTACCTTGTGACGGCGAATTTGTGGGCAACTCGGCACTCAGCTTCGCTTCGGCACCTCTGCTAGGGCATCGCTTCGCGACTTCGGGGGATACATCCCCTCGCGTTGCGCGGCACCACTCTAGCGACTTGCTTCGCAAGCGAGCTTCGCTCGGTGGATATACTCACTAACGTTCGGCGGTTACGACCTTCCGTCTCGAATTTCTCGTAATTTTGATTGATTGAGGGAGTCACTTCCGCCCGCCGAGTTCAAGCGCGAGTTCGGACGTAAAGCGCGCGAGGCGATCGAGTACTTCATCGATGCTTCGCTCGAACAACCCGCGCGAATGGAGTTTTAAGTATACGCGGCCTCTAGCCTTGAATCGACGCCTCGAATTCAAGGACGTTCGAAGAACGCTTTTTCAAATTTTTGGGGGTTTAAATTCCGCCGCGGATGTGGTATAATAAACGGAGAAATGAATCGGTTCGTTGGAATTGTTGCGATTCTGACTTTGTTTGGTTGTACCAAAGAAGCTGAAAAAGAAGCTGAATCGGCTTCTGCTTCGGCCTCGCGAGCTATCGCGGAGGCTAGGCCGATATTGCCTGAATCGCCGCGGAATCAGGAAGGCGAGATAGACGAGGCGGAGATTCGCCTCGAAAAGGAGCGCGAGTGGGCGGTAGCGCTCGAGAAGGCGAACAACGAGCGCATGGCGAAGAAGCTCGGACTTACTGCTGAAGCGTTTTCGAATTTGACTATTGAAGAGCAAAAAGAACTTATCAGAAAACATAGAGGTCGAAAATGAAAAAGATCACTACCTTATTGTTTAGTTTGGCATGCTTCTTGACCCTTGGTGCATGGGCCAATGACCCGACTTATGTTGCGCTAATCGGCGAGACGGGATATGAATCGCTTCAGGCGGCAATTGATGCGGCCCAAAACGGTGATACGGTAAAACTTGTTAACGATGTTAACGTGTCAGGACTCACCGTTTCCGGCAAGGCCGTCATTATTGAACATAACGACAAGATTGTCGATGTCAACCCATTGAAGGGCACGTCGATTGGGCCTGCAATTGACGCGGAATGTACGGTCAAACTAGGCAATTGGACGAATGCCATTATCATCGGCGATCTCAAATCTTGCGTCGAGTTGACGGCGAATACGGAAATGAACAAGGGAGCGATTTATACGAAGTACCCGTTCGGCGGTTATATTTCGTATTTCGTCGGCAAGAGCATCACACTTGATAGCGACTTGACGCTTCCGGTTTATAACGGCACTACCGGCAGTATCGCCTTCTGCGGAAAGAACGGAGAAGAGAATGGTTTGATACTCGATCTCAATGGACACACGATTCTTCAGCCGCTCTCGAATAACGGGAATGGGTTTACCGGGCTCGGCGCGATAGCCGTCAATTCTGGCTACTTGACCATTCAAGACTCGAGCGAAGATAAGACCGGCAAGGTAATCGGTTGTACGAATGCGCTTATCGCTTGGGATAATTCCAACACTGAGCCCGGTCTCGAGCCTTCCCACCTCATTCTTAAGGGCGGCACTATCAGTTCGCTCGGTGGTTGGACCGGTTCGAATGTCGGTAGCGTCGTCACCATCTATTCCCATTTCATAATGGATGGCGGAATGATTATCAATGAATCGTCCAATATAAACGGCAAGTGGACTTCTTTGGTTTACGCTCTTGGTAAGACTTGCGTAATTAATGATGGTGTCCTCGAAGTGAATGGATATAATTGTTCTTATTCGCTTTGTGGTTATTACAAGACGGAAGTCAATGGCGGCGACATTGGTTACTATGCCAGCTTCTTTACCTCTCCGACGATTAACGGCGGTAGCTTCGAAGGTGTTTTCTTGGCATGTGATGTCACTATCTCCCAGAAGGATGTTTCGATCGGTTACATTGATGCCACGAACACGGCTAAACTTAATATAACCGGCGGTGTCTATGAAGAACGTGAAATTTTTCTTTACGATGCTTCCACATATGAAGAATTGGATCCTGTCGACCTTTCCGATTATGTCGCTGAAGGATATGTGATTACTTCGGAGGGAGAAAACGGCCTTTATGCGGTTGTCGAAGCGGTTGCTAGCGTTGTTGATGGGGAAGGAGTTTCAACGCTTTTTGCAACGCTGAAGGAAGCTTTCGCTGCGGCGAACGGGAAGACCGTTAAGCTCCTCAAGAACCAAAGTCTCGACGTGACCAAGACGGACGATTCGCTCAAGGTCCCGAAGGGCATTACGATGACGCTTGATCTCAATGGTTATACGCTCGCCAGTGTCGCTACGGCGGCGACCTCCTCGCAGCTGATTCTCAACGAGGGTACGCTCACGATCATGGACTCGTCGGACACGAACAAGGACGGCTCCGGCAGCGGCCGGATTGTCGTGAACGCCAAGCCGGCTTGGCAGTATGACGGCGATCCGCGACATACCGGCAGCTATGCGAGTAACGGTATTCTGAACAAGGGTACGCTCACCATCGAGAGCGGCTATCTGACGAATGCGACGAGCGGTTCCGCGGCGTATGTCGTCGACAACAATTCCTCCGGTTCGACGGCGAATCTGACGATTAACGGCGGCTGGCTCTATCAGTGGTTTGTTGCGGCGGTTCGTCAGTTCGCCAACAGCACGACTTACGAGAATAACGTCACCATCAACGGCGGTATCGTCGAGGGTTATCGCTTCGAGTGGATTCAGCTCCCCGGTAGCAATGCTTCCGTCGCGCCCAAGGCGACGCTGACCGTAACCGGCGGTGAGCTTAAGTCGACGCAGGCGAGCGGTACGCAAAAGGTTTTCTATACCTATTCTTACGGCAATTCCCGTGAGAACTCGTATATCACTATCGAGGGCGGCATCTGGCGCGGAGTTCTGAGCTTCACCGAGGGCGTCGACACGAATAATAACGCGATCAAGTCGACGGAAAACATTGAAATTACCGGCGGCTACTTTACGGAAGATATCTACACGTTCGCTTGGTGGTATGGAGATGACGAGGCGCAGGCCAAGAAGTTCATCAAGGGCGGTTGCTTCGCAAAACACCCGAACAGCTCCTATTACCGCTTCGGCGTTTGCCCGGGATATGGCGTTTACGACAACGAAGATCCTGAGACGATGGTCGAGTTCCCTTACGAGGTTCGTGAGATTCCGGTCGTCGAACTTACGGTTACCGAAAACGAAATTCCGATCAAGGTTCAGGAAGACGTGCTTTCCGAGATTGTCGGCGATGATGTCTTCGAAGGCCTTGAGTCGGAAGATCCCGAGGTGCGTGCGGAAGCGGAGCAGGCGGTAATCGAGAAGCTTCATGAAAAAGAGACGAATGGTCTTGAAGTTTGGCAGAACTATGTCCTCGGCCTTGATGGCGCGACGGAGGATTTGGGCGTGACGACGGAAGACACGAGCTCGAGCAAGATCGAGATCGTCCCCTCGGCCGATCCGATGCCGAATTCGGGCTTCACGGTCAGCTACAAGATGGATTATACCGATGCCGAGGAAACCACGACGACCTTGGATACGCTCGATATCGAGCTCGAAGGCGAGAAAGATCCGACCGGTGTCTATCAGGTCAAGGCCCTCCTGACGCCCGAGAACGGAGGAGATCCGATTGTCGTTGAGACGAAGAACAAGGTCGGCGTCGTCAAGGCGATTCAGCCGATGGAGCTCGCAATCGTCTCGGTTCCGTGGAAGAAGCTCTCGCTTGCCGCGCACTCCGAGGATATTCCTGTCGCCGATCTCGTCAAGACGACGACTCTTGATCAGGGTGATATGCTTCTCGATTACAACGGCGAGAATTACGACGCGTGGGCGCTGACGGCCGAGAAGACGTGGGAGTCTGTCGGTAAGGTCATCAAGACCGAGAACGGTATGGAGCTTGTTGCGTCTCCCGATCCGACGAAGACGACGGTCAAGCGTGGCTCGGGCGTCTTCCTCAAGCGTCAGGATCACAAGAAGCCGTATTACCTCTATGGTCAGGTCGATGACAGCGAAGTCGTCGAAACGCTTCCCGAGAAGGTCAATCTCGTCGCCAATCCGAATGTGACCGACTTCGACCTTAACGCGGAAGGCGCGATCAAGGCTTCGGCAGATGATACGATTCTTATCCCGACTGCAAGGGCCCCGAAGAAATGCACGATGAAGGGCGGTAAATGGGGATATATGACGCATTATGTCGATCAGCTTGGTATCGTTCGTGAAAAGCGAGTCGAAGAGGTTAAGATCCCTGCCGGTACCGGCTTCTGGTACGAGAAGGGCTCTTCGGGCGGCTCCTCGGAGATTAATTGGTCTAAATAAGATAAAGATAAGGATTTGAAACTATGAAAAAGCTCTTTGTTTTTGTGCTTGTTTCGATGGCCGCGTTATTCGTTAATGCCGCGGCGGTCGTTTGGAAATACACTCCTTCGGTGTCCGTAGATCCGGCGAATTCAGCCGTTAAGTTGGTTGCTTGGAGCGGCGAAAACATGATCGATTGCCAGCTTTACTTCGAAATGGAAGACTCCCGCTATTTCGCCGCAGTCGATTCGGCGGAAATCTATTCGGCTATTCCTGCCGATCCGATCTCGGGAATTTCCTTCCAAGCGCAACTCTATTCGATCGAGGCCGGCAAAGAGCCGTCGCTCGTCGAAGAATCGGCAAAGGTGACGTACAGCGAGCTTTACGAGAAGGACGCGATCTTCTTCGATGTGGCGACGACCCCGAATCCTACCGCCTATGATTTCGCGGGCGTGATTCCCGAGCCGACGAGCGCGATGATGATTCTTCTCGGGCTCGGAGCGCTCGCGCTCAAGCGTCGAGTTATCGAATAATTTTCGTACTGTTCATACTTTACATTCGAGGCGTATATTTGATATAATACCACCACTTATGGCGCTATATATCCCTAAAGATCGTCACTCGCTCTTCCGTCAGTTCCTCTCCGGAATGTATGACGCGGTGCTTATTACCGACCCGATGGGCCATCTTATCGAGGTTAACTCCCGCGCGGAAGAATATTTCAAAATCGTTAACGAAGAAGTCGCCGACAAGCCGATTTCGCAGTTCGTAGCGGGTCTTACCGTCGAACTCGTACAGCGTATTCGCAAGGGGCTTGAGGATAATCGCCACATGGTAATCGACGGCAACGGCATTCGTAGCGACCTTACCCGCTTCCCCTGCGAAGTCATGGTTTCGAGTGTCGATTTGAACGAAAAGAACGATCTCGTTTTCGTCATTCGCAATACCGAGCGTCGCAAAGCCGTGATGACTTCCTTAAGAGCGAAGGCCGGCGCGTTTCGACTTTCTCAGGCCGCGCTTTTCGTCTGCGATTTCGATGGTAAGTTCGTGGACGTGAACGACGCGTTCGTCGATCTTTTCGATTTCTCGAACGAACTCGATGCGCAGAAGAGTGAATTCACGCAGATTTTCGACGATCGTCCTTTGATTGAGAATTTCAAGAAAGCGCTTCAGGGCGAGAAGACCATTACCGAAATCACCGCGAAGACCGAAGACGCGAGCGAGAAGGTCGAAGTCGTTTTAGCTCCGAATCGTGAAGGCCGAAAGATTCTCGGCGTCATCGGTAGCGTTATTAAGGTTTCGTGAGTATCATGCGCTCCGCGCCGCGACATGCAGCCGGCATCGCCTCGCTTATCGTAGCGAAGGCCGACCCGAAGATTTTACAGGATTTCCTCGCGCTTAAATTCGCGCTCTCGCGTCGTACCGCGAAGGCGATGATCGACGGACGTAGCGTCTGGGTAAATCGAAAGTGCGTCTGGATAGCGCGTTTCGAGCTCAAAACCGGCGATCAAATCGAAGTTCCGGAGACCGTCGTCAAGGGCGCGATCAAGCAGGGCGGTAAGAGGAGTGAGGCTGACCTGAAGGGTCAGACTCCAGGCCGCGCCGAAGAGCGCCGCCATGTTCGAGTTCTTTGGTCGAACGAGAGCTATCTTATCTGTGATAAACCCGCGGGAGTCGTTTCCTGCGATGACCCTAAGTCGGTAGAAGCGATCTTACGCGTTCAGGAGAACATTCCGACGTTAGAGGCGGTCCATCGTCTCGACCGCGATACGACAGGGTGCCTTATGTTCGCGAAGAATCACGCCGCGCTCGTCGCCGCGATTGAAGTATTCAAGACTCATAAGGTTCAGAAGACTTATCACGCAATCGTCGTCGGCGCGTTCAAGTTCGCGCACATGAAAATCGACACTCCGCTCGACAATCAAACGGCGCTTTCGCACGTGACGCGCGAAGCGGCAGGATCGGACGCGAGCTTCTTGAGAGTGAAAATCGACACGGGGCGCACGAACCAGATTCGTCGACATCTTTCTTCGGTTCGGTTTCCGATTATCGGAGATAGGGTTTTCGGACTTAAAAGCGCGCGCGATATCAGACTTTTGCAAGTTCCGCGCCAGATGTTGCACGCTTCGACCTTGGTACTTCCGGATCCGCTCGATCCGCATACGGAAATCAAGGCTCATTCGCCCTTGCCGGCGGACTTCCGCTCGACTCTGAAACTCTTCGGAATGGGGAAATGAAGTCGCTTCGCGAGCTTTTCCGTATCGGAAAGGGGCCGAGTTCAAGTCATACGATGGGACCCGCGGCAGCTGCGATTCATTTCAAGAAGGCGCACGTCGAAGGTTCAAGATATGAAGTCGATTTGTTCGGCTCCTTAGCGGCGACCGGTCGAGGACACATGACGGATACCGCGATCAAAGCGGAATTGGGCGTTGATACCATCGTCAATTGGCACGAAAACGAGTTCAAGAGTTTTCATCCGAACGCGATGACGATTCGTGCGCTCGACGGCGATCATAACGTCGTGGCGGAGGAAACTTATTATTCGATCGGAGGAGGCGCGATTTCGGTCGGCGGAGAGCCGGTCGCGACGCCGGATGTGTATTCCTTCCGTTCGACCGATGAGATTCTCGATTATGTCGATCTTACCGGTACCGCGCTTTGGCAGCTCGTGGAGGAGGCGGAAGGTAAGGATATTTGGGATTTCCTCGAAGAAGTTTGGAACGTTATGCAGGAGACGCTCGACAAGGGTCTAGCGACGGAAGGAGTGCTCCCGGGGCCACTTAAGATTCCTCGTCAAGCGCGCAGTATTTATTCGAAAGCGAAACACTTAGGTAAAGAAATGCGCAGAACGAGTCTCCTCGTATCCTATGCCCGCGCGGTCAGTGAAGAAAATGCCGCGCTCGGGACGATCGTGACCGCGCCTACCTGCGGAGCTTGCGGAACGCTCCCGGCGGTACTTAGATACTTGAAAGAGTCGCTTAAGTGCTCTAAGAAAGAAATTTTACATGCGCTCGCCATTGCCGGTTTGTTCGGCAATATCGTTAAAACGACGGGCTCCATATCCGGCGCTGAAGTCGGATGTCAGGGAGAAGTAGGCGTCGCTTGCGCGATGGCCTCGGCCGCGGCGTCTTATCTTCTCGGAGGTAACGCTCGCCAGTGCGAAACCGCGGCGGAAATCGGTCTCGAACACTTCCTTGGGCTTACCTGCGACCCCGTACTCGGACTCGTTCAGGTCCCCTGCATCGAGCGCAACGCGATCGCCGCGTGCCGCGCGGTCGTCGCGGGAGAAATGAGCGTCTTGTCGGACGGCACTCACCTCGTTTCGTTCGATACCGTCATCAAGACGATGGTCGAAACGGGGCACGATTTGCCGTCGCTTTATCGCGAGACTTCGGCGGGAGGACTTTCCCGGCATGTCAAGCGCTAGAGCCTTAGTTCGGCTTTTCAGCCGTATAACAAAATGATATAATATCACTCACCATGAAGAACAAGAAGTTTTTATTTGCCCTCGCGACGCTCTTTCTCGCGGCTACCGCTTTCGCGTCTCATGACGTGACTCCCGCCTATCCGAACTTCGGACTTCCCCGAGTCGAAGAAATGATGTTCCTCGTCCTCCAAATCGGTATCATCATTTTCGCCGCGCGTTTAGGCGGCGCCATTGCCCAGATGTGCAAGATGCCCTCGATTCTCGGCGAACTCGCCGCAGGTATCGTAATCGGACCTTGGGCGCTCGGCGGAATCGGCTTCGGCACGGGACTTTTCGCCGATGGCCTTTTCCATGGCGCGGCGCTTCGTCAAATCGCCGCGGAGTCGGGGCACATGTTCGACGCGACGAGCCCGGCCTTGTACGGTATCGCGACCTTAGCTTCGATCATTCTTCTTTTCCTCTCCGGACTCGAGACGAATTTGAGAATGTTCCTCAAATATTCGTTCGTGGGCTCCATGGTCGGCGTCGGCGGCGTAGTCGTTTCGTTCCTTTTCGGAGATCTTTGCGCGGTCATTCTCCTGCCTAAGTTCTTCTCGTCGTTCGCGTACCTCTCGGAGATGCCGCTTGCGCAGGCGATCACTCAGGCCGCGCCGCTTTATATGGGCATCATGTCGACCGCGACTTCAGTCGGTATTACCGCGCGCATTCTCTCCGAGAAGAAGAAGATGGACTCGGAAGAAGGCGTGACGATCATGGCCGGCGCCGTAATCGACGATGTCCTCGGCCTTATCGTGCTCGCGATCGGTAACGGCATCATCGCCGCTTCGAAAGCCGGCGAAGGAGCCGCGGCGGGTGGAATGGACTGGGGTAATATCGCGCTCGTCGCGGTCAAGGCGTTCGGCGTTTGGCTAGGGGCGACTTTGATCGGCGTCATCGCCGCGCGTTATATCGCCAAGTTCCTTAAAGTCTGTTTCAAGTCGCCGGTAGTCATCGCGACGATGGCATTCGGTCTCGCGCTCGTTCTCGCCGGCTTTTTCGAATATATGGGACTTGCGATGATCATCGGCGCGTACGTCATGGGCCTCGCCCTGTCGCGTACCGATTTGAAGCACCCGATTCAAGAAATGCTCACTCCCGTCTATACGTTCCTCGTCCCCGTCTTCTTCTGCGCGATGGGTATGATGGTCGACGTTTCGGCGCTCGTTTCGAAGCCCGTGCTTATTTTCGGAGGTATTTACACCATTCTGGCGGTTGCCGCGAAAGTCCTCGGCTGTATGATTCCTTCGATGTTCTGCGGTTTTAACGTGCTCGGAGGACTTCGTATCGGCGCGGGCATGGTTCCGCGTGGTGAAGTCGCGCTCATTATCGCCGGTATCGGTCTTTCGGCAGGCTACTTGACTCAAGAAATCTTCGGCATCGGTATTTTGATGACGCTGGTGACGACGGTCGTCGCTCCGCCCGCGCTCGTCGGACTTTTCACGCCGAAGGCGAAAGGCGTGCGTCATCCGAAGGCTTCGCACGAAGGTTCTCGTCAGGTCTCGTTTGAAGTCGGATCGAGCGAAGTCGCGCAGATCATGCTTTCGCAACTTATCGAAGAATTCCGCAACGAGGGATTTTTCGCGACGTGTCTTTCGCCCAACGATCATATTTGGGTCGTTGCGCTTGATTCGATGGAGTTGTCGATTTCGATCAAGGGTAGCCAGATCGTCTTCGATTGCACGCCTCAGGAAGAGGCGATGGTCATGACCGCCTGGATGGAAGTCGCCGGTCGTATGAACGATCTCGCGCGTTCGATCTCGAAGCCGATCAGGAAAGAAGATATCGATAAGATGCTCGTTCAAAGTGAGGCGACGAAGAAGGGTAACGAAGTGATCGGCAATCACCTCAAGAACTTCGTTATGATTCCCGATTTCAAAGCGACGAGCAAGCTCGACGCGATCGAAAAGCTCGTTCACGAGATCATCGGCGCGGATCCGAATTCGGTTAAGGACGCGGACGCTGCAATCGCGGCGGTCATGAAGCGAGAAGATGCGATGCCCACCGGGCTTGATCATGGTATCGCCGTTCCTCATGGGCGCTTCCCCGAAGTGAACGGCATCGTCGGAGCGGTCGCGATTCTTGATAACGAAGGAACTGCCAACGGTTGTATTCCCGATTACGAGACGATCGATAATTCTCCTTTGAAGATCATCGTTCTTACGCTCGCGAATTCGACGGCTCAGACTCCGTATCTCCAGCTTATGAGCTTCATCTCCAGAGCGCTGAGAGCGGATAACGGCTACAATCGTCTCGCCGAATGTAAGACGGCGGAGGAAATGCGGAAGTTCTTCCGTAGCGTGAAATAAGATGATCGCCGCGCTCGCCACTGCTCGCGGACGCGGAGGCGTCGCGGTCATCCGAGTCTCCGGCGCGGGAGTCTTCGAGCTCGCCGAAAAACTGACCGGCGTTAAGGTCGTTCCTCGCACCGTCCAATATGTCGATCTGAAGGTCGATAGGGCGGTGATGATTTCTTTTAAGGGGCCCGCTTCTTACACCGGCGAGGATATCGTCGAGTTTCAGACTCACGGCGGAGAAATCACGCCGAAGCGAGTCCTTGAGCTGATTTACAAAGCCGGCGCGAGAGCAGCGAAGCGCGGTGAATTCACGCAAAGAGCCTTCCTAAATTCGAAGTTGTCGATCGAAGCGGCCGAGGGTGTACTGGATTTGATCGACGCGAAAACGGAAAGAGCCGCGGATAAGGCGCTAGAAGCGCTCGGAGGAAAACGCGAGAGTGAACTTAAAAAGCTCTATGAAGAATTGATCTCGCTTTCGAGCGAATTGGAGCACGCGCTGGATATTTCGGAAGAAGAGCTTCCAAGCGATTTCGAGGGCGCTGTGGAAGCGAGAAGATTAAAGGCGATAGCTCGAATCGATTCGCTCGTCAAAGGTGAGAAAGAAGGAAAAATATTACGTGAAGGAGCGCTCGTAGTCTTGGCGGGAGCTCCTAACGCCGGCAAGTCTTCGCTGATGAACGCGCTTTTAGGTGAAAATCGGGCAATCGTTTCGAGTGAGGCGGGTACGACTCGCGATTCTATCGAAGAGTGGCTTGATATCGAGGGTTGGCCGATCAGACTGACGGATACGGCAGGATTGCGCTATGCAAAACCCGAACAAGTAGGTCTTATCGGAGAAATCGAGCAAGAAGGTATTCGCCGAAGTGAGGAGCTTATCAAAAAGGCCGACTTGGTAATTGCGCTTGATTGCGATATCGAAGGTGCGCTGAAAGTTCATTCTAAAGCGGATTTGGCTCATGGCGACGGAATCAACGTGAGTTCGTTGACCGGCGAGGGTCTTGATGAACTCAAAAAAGCGATTGTCGAGAAAATCGCCGAAAGAGTCGCGCAAGGAACCATGATCGACGGCGAGTGCGGAAATATCGGCGAAAGTCAGGTGGAAATACTTCTTCGCATTCGCGGCGAACTCGAACGGGCGGGAGGCGAGATCGTTCTTAAGGCGAACGCGATTCGCTCGGCGGCCATGACGCTCGGAGAGGAAATCGGCGCGAGCTATAGCGAAGACTTGCTCGATAAAATCTTTTCACGATTCTGCGTAGGTAAATAAAGAGGTAAGACATGAAGAAATTAACGGTATTGCTCCTCGCTTTGACGGCGCTCGTAGGATATGCCGATTGGCGAGGCTTTGACGAAAAGAGTCATATCGCGAACGCGAAGATCGACCCCGCGAAGGATTTCGAAGGGAAGGTCGTGTTGGTGGAAATGTGGGGAATCAATTGCGGACCTTGCCTCGCTTCGCTTCCGCACATGGAGGGGATTTGGCAGAAATACAAGTCGAAGCCGTTCATGCTCGTCGGAACTCACTGTCAGGGGCCGGATCTGCCGCGAATCAAAGCCAAGATCGATGAAGTGAAACTCACTTATCCGATTTATCAAGGCGGAGGTATTACCGGGGACACCGGCTGTAAGGGCGGAATTCCGCACGCCTATCTCGTCAATCCCAGAGGACGAGTCGTATGGAACGGAAATCCTCTCTCGAAAAAGGCGGAGATGATCGAAGCGATTCAAGACGAACTGTCGAAGATCGGACGACCGCCTGCGCTATATGATGGCGTAAAGCTTAAATATTTCAAAGGACTTAAGAAAAACCTCGAATTAGGACAGAATATCAGCTCGGCCAAATCGAAGCTTAAGGCGGGGGCAACGAATCGTAATCCGGCGCTGGCCGAGGAGGCGACGGCGATATTGGAAGCGATCGAGAAGAACAAAGCGTTGATCGAGGAAGATCTGGAAGCGCTTCAGAAGAAAGATCCGAAGGAATGCGCGAAACTGCTTAAACTTTACAAGAAGACTTTCAAGGACGAGGCGCTTCCTTTCGGCAAGGAAATATGATATAATTCCTATGATTTAACGGGAACTATTGATGATTGAAAAGAATTGGTTAAAAAAGAAGGCGGAGATGGTGAGAAAGGCCGACAAGATCGACCCGGCTCTCTATCGTAAGTATGGTGTGAAGCGCGGCCTTCGTAATGACGACGGTACCGGCGTTTTGGTCGGACTTACCACTATCGGTAATGTCCATGGCTATGTCGTCGATGAAGGCGAAAAGCGCGCGGTCCCGGGACAGCTCTTCTATCGTGGCATCAACGTCGAAGATATGGTAAACGCCGACAAGAAGGAGCATCGCTACGGCTATGAAGAAGCGGCGTACCTTTTGATGTTCGGCGACTTGCCGACCGAAAAACAGCTTAAAGAGTGGAATGATAAACTCGGAGTCTTCCGCAAGCCCTCGGACGGCTTTAAGGAAAACGCGATTTTACGTCATCCCTCGACTGATGTCATGAACACAATCGCCCGCGCGACCTTGTTCGCGATGGCTTTCGAAGAAGTTCCTGAGGCGGAGGCGATGAACGATCTTTCGATTGAAAAATGTCTCGAGCGTTCGATCGCCATTATCTCGACGATGCCGACTATCGCCGCGTACGCTTATCAGGCGAAGGCCCACTATCATATGGGGCAGCCGCTCATGATTCGCAATCCCGATCCGAAGCTCTCTACCGCCGAAAACTTCCTTTCGCTTATCCGCGAAGACGGCAAGTTCTCGAAGCTCGAAGCGGAAACATTGGACCTCGCGCTTATTCTTCACGCGGAGCATGGCGGCGGCAACAACTCGTCCTTCACGACTCATTTGGTCACGAGCGCGCATACCGACATCTATTCTTCGGTCGCGGCCTCGATTCTTTCCTTGAAAGGTTCGCGTCATGGCGGTGCGAATCTCAAGGTCATGCGCCAAATGGACGAAATCAAGCGCGAAGTGAAGAATTGGACGAAGAAAGAAGACGTCATCAAGTATCTCGAGAGAATAGCAGACAAGAAAGCGGGTGACAAGACCGGGCTTATCTATGGTCTCGGGCACGCCGTTTACACGATTTCCGATCCTCGCGCCGTTATGCTTAAGGCGAAAGCTCGCCAGCTCGCGAAAGAAAAGGGCCGTGAAGACGAAATGGCGCTCTTCGAACTTATCGAAAAGGAAGGACCGAAGATCATCAAGTCGCGTCATCCGCGCGCCGAAGATGTCTGCGCGAACGTCGACCTTTACTCGGGTTTCGTTTACGATATGATGGGAGTGCCTCGCGACCTCTATACGCCGCTTTTCGCGATAGCGCGTTGCGTCAGTTGGTGTGCTCACCGCATGGAAGAGCTCATTAACGAAGGCCCTATCATCCGTCCCGCTTACAAGCCTTTGATTCATCCCCGTAAATATGTCGAACTTAAAAATCGTTAAAGGCGGCGTCGTTTCCGCTTTAGGCTTCAAGGCCGCCGGCGTTCCCGCCAAAATCAAATACGAGGGACGTAATGACGTCGCGCTTATCGTAGCCGATGAACCCGCCGTAGCCGCCGCGATGTTCACGACGAACCGCGTCGCCGCGGCTCCCGTTCTCTATGATCGCGAAATCGTGAAAGGCGGGAAGGTGCAAGCGATTTTAGCGAACTCCGGTTGCGCGAACGCATGTACGGGAGAAGAAGGTCTTAAAGACGCGAAGCTCACCGCGCTCGTTACGGCAGGTGAGCTCGGAATCGACCCTAAGCACGTTCTTGTCGCTTCGACAGGCGTGATCGGGCGTCGACTCCCCGTAGACCGCCTCCTTGAGGGCATGAAGAGCGCGGCAAAGTCTCTTGGGAATACGTATGAGCATGGCCTTGACGCCGAAAAGGCGGTCATGACGACCGACACCAAACCGAAGCAGGCCGCCGCAACGATCACGATCGACGGCAAGCTCGTCACGGTCGGAGGTATGACCAAAGGCTCCGGAATGATCGAGCCCAATATGGCGACGATGCTCGGATTTATCACGACCGATGCGAATATCACCACGCCCATGCTTCGCCGAGCGCTCAAACTCGCCGTTCACAAGTCTTTCAATCGAGTCGTCGTAGATGGCGACGAATCGACGAATGACAGCTGTTTTATTCTCGCTTCGGGTAAGGCGGGAAATGCGCTTATCGATAAGGCCGGAGAATCGTTCGATCTCTTCCTGGAGGCCTTGTCGGCCGTCGCGATTTCCTTGGCGAAGCAAATGGCGACCGACGGCGAAGGCGCGACCAAGTTCGTGACCGTTACCGTCAAAGGCGCAAAGAGCGAGAAAGATGCGGAACGCGCCGCGAGAGCGGTCGCGAAGTCGCCCTTAGCCAAGACGAGCTGGTTCGGGCGCGATCCCAATTGGGGACGAGTCCTCGCCGCAGTCGGCTATTCGGGCGCGGAGGTTTCCGATATGGAAGCGGAAGTCTTCTACGATAAGGTCTGGGCGTTCAAGAAGGGTAAGGTCGCCGATGCGTCCCAGCTCGAAAAGCTCGCCAAGGTCCTTAAAAAGGATGAATTCGAGGTAGTCGTCGATTTGCATCTCGGCGAACACTCGGCATCGATTTACACATGCGATTTTTCGCTCGATTACGTTCACATCAACGCAGATTACACCACATGAAGAATATTATCTTATCGCTATCGGTTTTGGCATTCATCCCGGCTTTCGCGACGATCGTCGATATTACCGGCGTCGGAGCGGAGAAGATTTCGGTCACGGTCGATATCTCGAACCCGGCATACTCAAAGTGCCTTAAAAAGAATCTGGAGCTTTCAGGCGCGTTCAAAGTCGTGAACGACGGCTCGATTAAGGTTTCGGGAACTCCCGGCGCCAGTGTAACGGCGATCGGACGTGGTAAATCGCTTACCTCCGTCGATCCCGTTTCCGATGAAAAGTCGGCTCGTATGGCCGCGCGTAAACTCGCCGATCAGATGTGTGAAGCGTTCGCGAATCAGAAAGGTTTCGCGCTTGATCGAATCGCTTTCGTTTCGCGCAAGTCTTCTACGGTTTCCGAGCTCTGCGCAGCATACCCCGACGGGTGGGATATTCGTCAGCTTACCGGTAAGGGCAAGCAGGTCGTCGGCCCTCGTTGGAAAGATAAGAATACGCTCTTTTATACGGGTATCGTGAACGCCGGACCTCAGATTTGGGAGTTCGACACCGCGGCGAATTCGTATAAGATGAAATGGTCGTTCAAGGGTCTCGCGACCGGCGCTACCGTTTCTCCCGATGGGAAGAAGGCGGCGATCATCCTTTCATTCCAGGGAAATCCCGAGCTTTACATCATCGATCTCGCTACCGGCCGATGGACGCGCATGACCAATACGCCTAATGCGAGCGAAGGTCAGCCCGCTTGGTCGCCGGACGGCTCGAAGATCGTCTACGTTTCCGACGAGACTCGTCACCCTCAGCTTTACATCCTCGACGTGGCGACGAAAAAGACTCGTCGTCTTACTTCCAAGGGCTCGCAGAATGTCGATCCTGACTGGGGAAAAGACGGTCGTATCACTTACATCACGAAGCGCGGAGGACTTTCGCAGGTCGCGGTTTTGAATCCTGCTGAAGGAGAGAGCTCGGCGCAGCTCGTGACTACGCCCGGTTCGTGGGAGCATCCTTCTTGGGCGCGCGATAGCCGTCACGTGGTCGCCGGGCGAGATAAAGCGCTCTTTATCGTAGATACGCTCGAAGGTGGCGATGCGCCGTCGATGATGCCGCTTCCCGCCGGCAACTGGATCACTCCCGCTTGGAGCAAATAAGATGAAAATTGATGTCGCTTATGTCGCTGAGCTCGCGAGACTCGAGCTGACGGATGAAGAGAAGTCCGTTTTTCAACCGCAGCTTGAGAACATCGTCAAGTACGTGGATATGATTTCCAAGGTCGATGTCGAAGGCGTCGAGCCGATGATGCATGGTCGCGCGATCGTAAACGCTTTTCGTGAAGACATCGTTCGTCCCTCGCTCCCGACGGAAACCGCGCTCAAGAACGCGCCTCAACGCGTAGGAGACGAATTTCTGCTCCCGAAGATCGTGGAAGGGGCTGAAAGTTAAGGTCTAGGTCTAGAGAGTAGGTGTAGAATGGAATTGTTCAAATTAGGTATTAAGGAAGCTCAAGAAGGACTCGCGAAAGGCGAGTTCTCCTCAAGCGATCTCGTCAAGTCGATTATCGAACGCTATCACGCGAAGAATGACGAAATCGGAGCTTATCTCACTTTCGACGAAGAGGACGCGCTTCGATTGGCGGCGGAGAATCCGAAGGCGGTTCCGATCGCGATTAAGGATCTTATCAATGTCGTCGGGCAGCCTTGTACCTGTGCTTCGAAGATCTTAAAGGGATATATTTCGCCCTATGACGCGACGGTCATCAAAAATCTGAAAGCGAGCGGCTTTATTCCCTGCGGTCGCGTTAATATGGATGAATTCGCGATGGGGTCTTCGACGGAGAACTCCGGGCTCGGTAAGACGCGCAACCCGTACGATCTTACGCGCGTCCCCGGCGGTAGCTCGGGCGGCAGCGCGGCTGCGGTCGGTGGAAATATGTGTATCGCCGCTCTCGGTACCGATACCGGCGGTTCGATTCGTCAGCCCGCTTCGTTCTGCAACTGCGTCGGTATCAAGCCGAGCTATGGTCGCGTCTCGCGCTTCGGCGTAACGGCTTTTGCAAGTTCGCTTGATCAGGTAGGTCCCATGACCAAGTCCGTCGAAGACTCGGCGATTTTGCTTAAGGCGTTGGCCGGCCACGACGAAATGGACGGCACGACTCCGAGAATCGACGTTCCCGACTATGCGAAGGAAATCGAAGGCGCGTCGATGAAAGGACTTAAGATCGGTCTTCCGAAGGAATATTTCATTGATGGACTCGATCCGGAAGTCAAGAGAATCACCGACGAAGCGATCAAGAAGTGTGCGTCGGCGGGCGCTGAAATCGTGGAAGTTTCGCTTCCGCATACCGAGTATGCGATGGCGGTTTACTATATCATCGCTCCGGCGGAGGCCAGCGCTAACTTGGCTCGCTTCGATGGTGTTCGTTATGGGCATCGTAGTGCCGCATCGAAGGATGTCTTTACGCTTTATACCAAGAGCCGTGCCGAAGGCTTCGGTCCTGAAGTGAAGCGTCGCATCATCATGGGTACGTATGTTTTGTCGTCCGGATATTATGACGCTTATTACGGGCGCGCCCAAAGAGTTCGTACGCTTATCAAGCGCGATTTCGATGAAGTGTTCACGAAGGTGGATGCGTTGTTGACGCCTTGTGCGCCTACGCCTGCGTTCAAACTCGGAGAGCTTCAAGATCCGCTTACGATGTATTTGAATGACTTGTTTACGATTCCTTCGGCTCTCGCCGGCGTTTGCGCGTCCTCTGTTCCTGCCGGTTTTACCGCGGCAGGGCTTCCTGTGGGAGTCCAGTTCATTTGCGGAGGCTTTGAAGAATCGAAGCTCCTTAGCGTGTCCAAGGCGTTTGAAGACATCGTAAAGTAAATGAAGATTCTAAGCGAGGCGAGATGGGAAGAAACGGAGGGGGACTCGAAGCCCGACGTTTCTTTCGTTCCGGCGATGGAACGTCGGCGCTTGACCGCGCTTGAAAAGGCCGCGCTCTCGGTCTCGTATAAAGTTCTTCCGAAAAACGAGAGCATCCCGGTGGTTTTCGCGAGCCGTTGGGGAGAGATCGGAACGACTCTGAAACTCATGCGGCAGATGCACGAGGAAGGCGAGATGTCCCCGGCCGGATTCTCGAACTCGGTTCATAACGCCGCGCCGGGTCATCTCTCGTTGTTCAATAAAAATACGGCTGCTTACACGGCAATCGCGGCAGCGGAGAACAGTTACGAAATGGGGTTGTTGGAGGCTTCGACCTATCCGGGGAAAGTGCTTTTCGTTTATGCGGAAGAAGCGACTCCGGAATTTTATCGTCCGCATTTTGAAGATGTAAAGAAAGCTAAAGCGATTGCGATGCTGATCGAAAACGATTAAAGGAGGTTAGCGATGGTATTCGATGAAACGGCTACGATTTTGGAACACGTCGATATTGGCGCGGGTTATCGCTATCTCGTTGTCAAATCTCCGAAAATCGCCCAGGCGCTCGTTCCCGGACAGTTTGTTCATGTTCAAGTTCCCTCGCTCGAGAAGAGCGCTTTAAGGCGTCCGTTCAGCGTGTTCGATGCCGATAATGAAAAGATCACCATTCTTTATAAGACTGTCGGTCGGGGAACTGCCGCGCTCAATCAAGCGAAGAAGGGCGAAGAGCTCAAGATCTTGGGCCCGCTTGGACATGGCTTCCCGGCGGAAGTCGAAGGTACGGCGCTTTTGGTCGGTGGCGGGTTCGGAGTCGCTCCGTTGCATTTTCTTGCGAAGCGCCTTCGTGGAAAGAAGATCCTTTTCGTAGGCGGACGCACTGCGGATGATTTGCTTGCGCTAGACAAGTTTTATGAAGCCGGCGTTCCGATTAAGGTCGCGACGAATGATGGATCGGTCGGGTTCAAGGGGTTCGTTACCGGTCCGTTGGACGAAACGATCTCCGAGTTGAAAGCGAAGGGTGAAAAATTCGAGCTCTTCACCTGTGGCCCCGATGGTCTTCTGAAGGCGATTACCGAGCGCGCGATTCTAAATGACGCGAAGGGATGGATATCGTGTGACCGTCATATGATTTGCGGTGTCGGTGCTTGCTATGCCTGTATTCAAAAGACAGTTCGCGGCAATTCCAGATGCTGTATCGAAGGGCCTATTTTCGAAGCTCGTGATTTGATTTGGTAAGCGAGATGAATGGTCTTGTTCTTGAAGGCGGGGCGATGAGAGGACTCTTCACGGCAGGAGTCTTGGACGCGTGGTACGATTCAGGAATTAGGTTTGACGGAATAATCGGAGTTTCTGCAGGAGCTTGTTTCGGTTGTAATTTCAAGTCACATCAGCCCGGTCGTGTCATTCGTTATAATAAGCGACTCGCTAAAGACCCTCGCTATTGTTCGCTGGCGTCTTTATTCAGGACAGGGGATTTGTTCGGTGCCGATTTCGCCTATCATGAATTGCCCAAGCGAATCGATCCTTTTAACGCGAGGCGTTTCGAGTCGGACCCGACGGCGTTTTACTGCGTGATGACGGATTGTGAAACGGGTAAGCCGTTCTATCGACAACTCAAAAAAGCGGATGATTCGGCCTTCGAGTGGATCAGAGCTTCGGCCTCGATGCCGATAGTCTCAAGATCGGTTGAAATCGAGGGCGGACGCTATTTGGACGGAGGTTTGTCTGACGCGATACCGCTTAAGTATTTCGAGACGCTTGGGTATTTGAGAAATGTTGTGGTGACGACGAGGCCGGAGGGCTATCGCAAGGCGTCCAGTTGGAAAACCCGCCTCGCAAGGCCGCTATTGTCCACATTGCCTAAGATTTACGAGGCCTTGGAGACGCGTCATCTTCGATATAATGAGACGCTTGACTATATAAAAGAGCGCGAAAAGGACTGGGCGGCCTTTGTTGTTAGACCCGAGAAGCCGCTCCCGATCGGGCGCATTTGCCATAATCCCGATACGATGCAAAAAGTTTACGACATCGGTCTTGCTACCGGACATAAAGCGTTGAATGATTTGAAGTACTTCCTTAATCGGCGCTTTGCTCTTGATTATCCGCGGGGAAAATGATAAAATATTCTAGTTTATTAAGTTAAAGAAGGTGAAATAAATGGCGAAAGAAGAAGATCAGGCGATTGAAGTAACGGGCACGGTTACTAAAGTCTTGCCGGCTACTATGTACAAGGTTCAGCTCGAAAACGGGCATGAAATCCTCGCGCACATCTCGGGCAAGATGCGCAAATTCTTCATCAAAATCGCTATCGGCGACAAGGTCACGGTTGAAATCTCGCCTTATGATCTTGGCAAAGGACGCATTACTTATCGTCATAAGGTCTAATAGGTCTCTCGAACCTCTCAAACTTCTCAAACCTCTCAAACACATAAGGAGATAATCATGTCAGGTCACAGCCACTGGGCGACTATTAAGCGCGCGAAAGGCGCGGCGGATGCTAAGAAGGGTAAAATCTTCTCGAAGCTTGGTAAGGAAATCACGATCGTCGTTAAGGCGAAGGGCGGTAATCCCGATAACAACCCGACCCTCCGTACGCTCATCGCGAAGGCCAAGGCCGCGCAGATGCCGAACGACAATATCGAACGCGCCATCAAGAAGGGCACGGGCGAACTCGAATCCGCCGCGCTCGTCGACGCTCAGTACGAAGGCATCAAGGGCGGTACCGCCGTTGTCGTCAACGTTCTTACCGATAACAAGAACCGCGCTGCCGCGGAAGTCGGTAATGTCTTCAAGAAGAACGGCCTCGAATTCGCCAAGCAGGGTTCCGCGACTCGTCTCTTCGATCGCATGGGTCAGATCATGATTCCTGCCGCGGACGGTATC
>JAKSOZ010000031.1 GCA_024405265.1 Kiritimatiellia bacterium
GGCCGCCGTCAGCCGAGCGGAACTAAGCGAAAACGAGGTCGAGACGTCGAGACTCAGGCCGAGGTAAATCTAAAGATTACCGAGCGCCTAGAGGCTCTTGAGTATCGAGCCGTTTTCGCTAGAGAGCACGGTTGCGGCCAAATTCGCCGTCACAAGGTAAAGGCAAAAGTAGGCCTTGAATACTAAAGCCGCTTCAATTCAATACCGTGAGCCGAGCGACAAAAGGAAAGACGGCGTAGAAGCCGTCTTTCTCTTGCATAATCGAATGATTGATTACGATTACTTCGCGGTAAGCGCCGCAACGCCGGGGAGAACCTTGCCTTCGAGGAACTCGAGGGAAGCGCCGCCGCCCGTCGAAACGTGGCTCATTTCAGGAGCCTTGCCCGACTTCTTGACGGCCGAAACCGAGTCACCACCACCGATGATCGAGGTGCCGCCGTTCGCCTTAACGGTCGCAACCGCTTCGCAAACGCCGTAGGTGCCCTTCGAGAGCGGAGCGAATTCGAAGCAGCCCATAGGACCGTTCCAAACGACCGTCTTCGCGGTCTTGACCGCGTCGGAGAAGAGCTCGACCGACTTAGGACCGATATCGAGGCCCATCCAACCTTCGGGGATGTCACCTTCGAGGGTCTTCATCTGGATGTCGCTCGCGTCCTTCTCGGCCGGGAACTTGTCGGCGATGACGTTGTCGATCGGGAGAAGAATCTTGATGCCCTTCGCAGCCGCCGTCTCGAGCATTTCCTTGCAGTAAGCGACCTGCTCGTCTTCGCAGAGCGAGGAGCCGATCTGCATGCCCTGGGCCTTCTTGAAGGTGTAAGCCATGCCGCCGCCGATGATGAGCGTATCGACCTTGTTGAGGAGCGCCTTAACGACCGCGAGCTTATCGGAGACCTTGGCGCCTCCGAGGATGGCGACGAAAGGACGGACAGGATTTTCGACGGCGTCGCCGAGGAACTGAATTTCCTTCTCGAGAAGGAAGCCGGAAACCGCGGGCTGGATGTAGTCGGCGATGACGGCGGTCGAAGCGTGGGCGCGGTGAGCAGTACCGAACGCGTCGTTGCAGTAGATGTCGCCATAGGACGCGAGCTTCTTGGCCATCGTGGCGCGCTCTTCCTTGAGCTCGGCCTTCTTGGCCTTGAACTCTTCGTCGGTCAAGTGGATACCCTTCTTCTCGTCGTGCTGCTTGACCTTGCCGTCTTCAGCCTTGTAGAAGCGGGTGTTTTCGAGGAGGGCGACTTCGCCGGGCTTGAGAGCGCTGACGACTTCGTCGGCGGCCATGCAGTCAGGAACGAACTTGACGGCGAGACCGAGCTTCTCGGAAAGCGCTTCGGCGACGGGCTTAAGCGTGAACGCGGCATTGTCGGGATTCATTTCCTTGCCGAGCTTGACGCCCTTCGGACGACCGAGGTGAGACATGAGAACGAGGCTGCCGCCCTGTTCCAAAACGTACTTGATCGAAGGAAGCGCGGCGACGATGCGGGTATCGTCCGTGATCTTACCGGAGCCATCCTTAGCCATAGGAACGTTGAAGTCGACGCGCATGACGACGCGCTTGCCGGCGAGTTCCACATCCTTGAGAGTCTTCTTATCCATGATTTTTCTCCTTAACTTAGAAATTAAAACTATAAGGACATCGGGATGTCTACCATCCTGATGTCCTCATGCGTTACATAAGTACGACCTTAATAGGCGTTACTTGGCCTCGGGCTTGGCCATCTTGTTCATCTTGAGCTGAGCGCGGCTCTTCTTACGATCGGCCGTGTTCTTCTTGATGATGCCCTTCTTAACAGCCTTGTCGAGACCGGAAACGAATTCCTTGAACTTCTTCTCGGCGGTTTCGGTATCAGCGGCGTCAGCGGCCTTGAAAAGCTTCTTGTGCGAATCGTGAAGCTTCGCCTTGACAGTCGAATTGCGCTTGTTCGCCTTTTCGTTCTGACGATCGCGCTTACGTGCCGCGCGGCCACCCTTGATATTTGCCATGTCTACTTTTCTCCTGATTTGGAAATGTTTGTCTTATATTATACACTTTTTACCCCCAATTGCGCAAGGGGGTAAAGTTAGAAAATTTCCGTTGCCTTTATCCAAGCGCCTGCTCGAGATCGGCGATAAGATCATCGGGATCCTCGAGTCCGACGGAGAAGCGTATGAGGTCCGGCGGAATACCCGCGGCCTTGAGCTGAGCGTCGGTAAGCTGGCGGTGAGTGTGGGACGCGGGATGAAGAACACAACTCCAAGCGTCGGCGACGTGGGTCACGATGCCGACGAGCTTAAGAGAGTCCATGAACTTGATCGATGCCTTGCGTCCGCCCTTGATGCCGAAAGTCATGACGCCACAGGGCGAAGGACCGTCGAACTGCTTCTTTACGAGCTTGTTGTACTTATTCGACTTAAGCCCCGCGAAGTTGACCCAAGCGACCTTCGGATGCTTCTCGAGCCACTTGGCGATCTTGAGCGCACTCTCCGCATGACGACGAATACGAACATGCAAGGACTCGAGGCCGAGGTTGAGAAGGAACGCGTTAAAGGGAGAAGGAATCGAGCCGAAGTCGCGCATAAGATGCGCCGTCGCCTTGACGATATAAGCCATCTTGCCGAAGTTCTTCGTATAGGAAAGCCCGTGATAGGATTCGTCGGGTTCGACGAGGCCGGGGAACTTCTCGGCATGCGCCTGCCAATCGAAATTGCCCGAGTCGACGATACAGCCACCGACCTGAGAAGAGTGACCGTCCATATACTTAGTCGTCGAGTGCATCACGATATCGGCGCCGAATTCGAAAGGACGACAAAGAATCGGGGTAGCGAACGTATTATCGACGATCAAGGGCACGCCGTTCTTGTGGGCGATTTTCGAAAACTTCGCGATATCGAGGACGCAACCCGAGGGATTCGCGACCGTCTCGCCGAAGACGCACTTCGTATTGGGTTTGAACGCAGCCTGAATTTCCTTCTCGGTCGCGTCGGGGTCGACGAAAGTGACGTCGATGCCAAGCTTCTTCAAGGATACTCCGAAGAGGTTGAACGTTCCGCCGTAAATCTGAGCGGAAGAAACCACATGGTCGCCCGCATTGCAGATATTGAGAATCGCGTAAGTCGCCGCGGCCTGACCGGAACTCGTCAAAATCGCCGCGACGCCACCTTCGAGCGCGGCAATCTTCTTCGCGACCTGATCATTCGTCGGATTCGCAAGACGAGTATAAAAATAGCCCGAAGCCTTAAGATCGAAGAGATCGGCCATTTGCTCGGTGTTCTCATACTTGAACGTCGTCGAGCTGTAAATCGGGACCTGACGCGGTTCGCCCTTCTTAGGCTGCCAACCGCCCTGTACGCATAATGTATCGAGTTTCATAAGAGTAATAAGTCATCGAGTTTCGGAATCGCCTTCTCCATCCACTTCCTGCAAGCGGCGAGAATTTCTTCGGCCGAAGAGTCATCGGGAAGCGCGGCAATGGTAGCGGCGTAATCATCAAGCTCGGCGCGAGAAAGATTCTTGAACATCCTCGACATGAGCGGTATGTAAGTTCCGCTCATCGAAAGCATATCCACGCCCATCGCAACCCAAAGGACGCCCATAATCGGGTCCGCGGCACTTTCCCCGCAAACGCCGACCGGGATACCGACCTTCTTCGCCGCGTCGATCGTCATCTTGATGAGCTTCAAGACCGCGGGATTAGTCGGCTGATAAAGATGAGCTACGTCTTCATTCGAGCGGTCGGCCGCCATTGTATATTGAATAAGATCATTCGTGCCGATCGAAACGAAATCGACATGGCGGCAGATCGCTTCCGCATTTATCGCGGCGGAAGGAACTTCGATCATCGCGCCGACTTTGATATTCTTGTTGAAAGACTTGCCTTCTTCGGTCAGTTCACGCTTCACTTCTTCCATCACAAGCGCGGCCTCCCGAAGCTCCTCGACGCAGCTTACCATCGGATACATCATCCACACATCGCCGTAAGCCGAAGCTCTAAGAATCGCGCGAAGCTGAGTCTTCATCACTTCGCGATGAGTGAGAAGATAGCGAATCGAGCGATTGCCGAGGAAGGGATTATTCTCGGTTTTCGAAATTCCACGGACCAGCTTATCGCCTCCGATATCGAGCGCACGGATCGTAATCGAGCCCTTCTCGGATAAGGAGGAGGCGATTCGCGCCGCTTCCGAGTAAGCTTCGAACTGATCTTCTTCCGATGGTACGCCCTCGCGATTAAGCCAGAGATATTCACTTCGATAAAGGCCTACACCGCGAGCTCCGACTTCCTTAAGCCCTTCTACGGGAACGCCGGGGTGAATATTCGCGTAAAGGAGAATCTCGCCCCCGTCTTTCAAACTACCGGCGACTTTATTGTCCTTGTCTTCTTCCAATAGCGTGCGCTGACGATTCAAGAGTTCGTCGAATTTCTCAAGCGCTTCCTTAGTCGGCCTGATCGTGACAAGACCATTCGTACCATCCAAAAGCACTTCCTCGCCGGGATGGACATGCTCGGTAATGTCTTTAAGCCCGGTCACCGCAGGGATCGCCAGAGCTCGCGCGAGCAAGGCGACGTGGCTCGTCTTCGACCCTCCATTCGTGGCGATACCGAGAACAAACTTACGATCAAGTTGTACGGTCTCCGAGGGAGTGAGGTCGTCCGCGACGATAATCGAAGGCGCTTTCAGCTCGAACTTGAGCGTTCGCTCGAAACCCGAAAGAGAAGTCAATAGTCGACGCTCGACATCATCAATATCGCGGACACGTTCCTTGAAATATTCATCATTCATGCGCGCGAAAATCGCGCGTTGCTCGGCAATCACCTTCTTTACCGCAGCTTCAGCGTTCAAGCGATCGACCCTAATGCGCTTCTCTGTAAGCTCCTGAAGCCAAGGATCATCGAGGAACATAAGGTGAGACTCGAATATCTTCGATTCCTCGTTACCGCGATCCTCAAGGACTTTGATCAGCCCCTCGACATCTTTCTTCGCTTCCTCCCTTGCGCGGCGAAGACGAAGCAATTCCTCCTCTTCCTTACCGTTCTCTACGACATATTCGACTATCGGCAACTCTCCCTGTCCGCGATAAAGGAACACCGGACCCCGAACGAAACCGTTCGAGGTCGAGATTCCCGCGAAAGTCCTCATCGAGTTATTGCTCATCAGGAATATCGAACTTCCTCAACACCAAATCTTCGAGCGCCTGAAGCGCCTCCTCCGCGTCTTCACCCTCGGCGGTCACCTTAAGAACGCTTCCGCAAGTAGCCTCCAGCGTCATAAGCGCCATGATCGACTTACCGGAAACGATATTCCCGTCCTTCTCGACTTCGATCTTCGAATCGAAGCCACTGGCGAGCTTCGAAAAAAGACCGGCAGGTCTTACATGCATTCCATACTTGTTGAGCAACGTGAATTCTTTCGTCAACTTCGTATCAGCCATTTTTCGCTCGCTTTCCTTTAGGTTGTTCTTCCGCGCGGCAACGCAGACGTTCCGATAACACTTCTACGGGATTGAACCCGGACATGATAAGCTTTTGTTGATAGGTCGCGGTTTCGACGAGGTTCACCAAATCGCGCCCCTCAGAAACGGGGATGATGATGTTCGGGATATCAACGCCAAGAATCGTACGAACCCTACGAGTCTGACCGATTCGATCGATTTCTCCCTTCACCTCCGCCAATCGTTTGAAAGTCAAAACGAGCTGTAAGCGTTTTTCGCCTCGTATGGCGGAAATACCGAACACACTCGGAACGTGCATGATACCGATTCCGCGAATCTCCATAAAGCCGGCAGTCGACTGGCTAGCCGAGCCGAAAAGACAGTTATTCGCCACGTCCTTTCGGATACAAGTCAAATCATCCGCTATAAGCGAATACCCGCGCTTGATCAATCCTAGCGCCGTTTCGCTCTTGCCGAGGCCGGGATCGCCTTCGATCATCACACCAAGACCGTTAACCTCCAGCATCGTCCCGTAAATCGAAGTTCTCGGGGCGCCCAACTTCTCCAAAACGAAGGCGCTCTGATACGTGAACTTGCTCGTCGGCATCGGCGTCGACATCATGACCGCGCCGTATTCCTTCGCGAGGGCTATCGACTTCGGCGGCGGCTTGATCCCATTAGTGCAGATCACGCAGTAAGTCTTGCGCTCGAAGAGCCCTTTAAGTCTGGTGTAATGAGTATACTCGTCGGTCGCTCTGAGATAAGCGACCTCAGCGTTTCCGAACACCTGAAGTCGATCCCACGCATAGTGTTCGAAGAATCCGGTAAGCGCGAGGCCCGGGCGATTCATAATCGGCACCAGAACCTCGTGATTCAAACCTTTTTTCCCGGTATGAACAGTAAGCGAAAGCTCTTTCTCGCCGGCTTTCAAGAAGTCGGCTAAAGTGAAGGATACTCCTTCCTCGCTGCCCTTACCGGGAATGTGCTGCATAACGATTAGTTCTTGACCGAGGCGGCACGCTGCTCGCGGACTTTACCCTTGCGAGCCTTGACGCGCATTCTGAGAAGCTGACGTTCCGCACGCGCAGCGGCGGTGTCGATAACGCTCTTGCCGGAATCCGAAAATTCCTTAGCGCCGACCGCGACTTCACCGAGGCGATTCGCAACGACTTCACACATGTACATGTGCTTCTTGACGTCGACATCGATAACGATCGAAACCTTCGTCACTTTGGGAAACTTCTCCTTAAGCTTGGCCATACGCGTTTCGGCATATTCCTTGAGCGACTCGATCTTGACGTCGCTGTGTCTCATGGTTACTTCAATACTCATGGTAGTTCTCCTTTCTTTAAATTATGATTACATTCTAAAGCTCTCACCGAGATACTTCTCTCGCACTTCCGCGTCATTAACGAGTTCATCCGTAGTTCCGGCTTTCAAAAGCTTACCGTTATAAACGAGATACGCGCGATTGACAACCGACAACGTTTCGCGGACGTTATGATCGGTAATGATGACGCCGAGACCCTGCGCCGCGAGACGGCGGCAAATATCCTGAATTTCATTCACCGACAAGGGGTCGACACCGGCGAAAGGCTCGTCGAGCATTAAAATCGCAGGATTGCGAACAAGCGCGCGAGCGATTTCTAGCTTGCGACGTTCACCGCCGGAAAGCGTGTAAGCGGGCTGTTTCGCGACCTTCATCAAATCGAACGGCGCAAGCAACTCCTCCGCCTTGGCCTTTCGTTCCTTGCGCGTCATCGGCATCGTCTCAAGAATCGACATGACATTGTCCCACACGCTGAGCTTGCGGAAGATCGACGCTTCCTGAGCGAGATATCCGAGCCCCTTACGAGCGCGTAGATAAACCGGTAAATCAGTAACGTCTTCGCCTCGGAACTTTACCATCCCGGAGTTAGGCTTCACCAGGCCTACGACCATATAAAAAGTAGTGGTTTTACCGGCACCATTGGGTCCGAGGATGCCGACGATCTCCCCGCACGAACATTGTATGCTCATGCCATTAACCACCGTACGCTCGCCATAGATTTTAACAAGGTCGGTTGCCACGAGATCCGGCTCGCGCTTGGAAGACTTCTTGAGATCCTCTGTCTTCTCATTAACCATCGCATTCATCGCATCCATTACCAAATCGCTCATAATACCAACTCCTTATCGACTCGTTGACGAATGGTGATGCAAGACTTTTCGACCTCAATCTGCTCACTGTCGGTCCAAAAGCGAATCACATTTCCCCTAAGTTCATTGCCCTCATCCCCATCCGTAATAACCGCAGGCTTTCCTTTTTTACCATCACCATACATCTCGATTTCATTCTTGTCTTTAATGAACTTCGCGACGTGGCAAGCTCCCGAGCGAGTCTGATTGGTAATGGAAACGTGACCTAAAGCGATAATACGAGAAAGCTGATTCGTGTTTTCCAAAAGCACGAACACCCTATCAGCATAAAGATCGTAATCCTTGTCGTATTTCACATGGACATTCTTCTCGAACATGACGACGCCCTCGTTACGATCGAAATCGCTACGTACGGAAGATATTTCCGCTCGCTTCTCAGCATCATCCGATCCTGAAGCGAGAAATGAAAGCGCAAGCAAAGCCGAGAACATCTTTATCAACACGCTCCTCCGAACTTAAGAGACTCCGCCGTAATCTTCGCGCCTTTGAGCGACATCAAATAACCTTCCATCGACGAAAAATAAATTCCCTCGCCCTCGAATTTCGTCGATTCATGGCGAACTACCGCAGGTCCGTCAGCCCAACCGCTTTTCGTCACGCGATCAATCACCATATTCTTCGCGTCGATCTGAGAGACGACTTTGCGCGTCTCGTCGTAGCGAAACACCATGACATCTTCCGCCCAGATGTATCCTTCGTTAAAGAAATACATCGCTTTCTTCGCCCTGATCTCCGACCGAATCGATCCGTCAGAGAACGTCTCGATCGGCACGACAACATCCGTGGCAGGATCCGTGATTTTCGCCGCGCACTCCGCATAAACCGCCTGCAAGCGCTCCGCTTCACGAGTCAAAACGGCTCGCTTCTCCAGCCATTCGGCCGAGTTAAACGAAGGCGCAAGCATCGCGGCAAATAGGAGATTAGCGAACAATGTCATGAATCTTTATGAGCGTCTTCCAAAGTTTCTCGACTTCCGCAAATTTGATCGCATTCGCGGCATCGGACTTAGCTACCTTCGGATCCATGTGCGTCTCCATAAAGACGCCGTCAACCGAACCGGTAGCAACAGCCGCGCGAGCGATTAACGGAGCGAATTTTCCATCTCCCCCCGAGCCGGTACCGAGACCACCCGGACGTTGGACGGCATGCGTGACATCCATAACGACCGGATAGCCGAGCTCGCGCATAATCGGCAAGGAACGCATATCGACGACGAGGTTGCGATATCCGAACGAAGTGCCGCGATCGCAAAGGACAATCTTCTTATTACCGGTCGATTCGATTTTCTTGACCACCTGAGCCATATCTTCAGGCGCCATGAATTGGCCCTTCTTCACGTTGATCACCGCGCCGGTCTCACCGGCAGCGACGACGAGGTCGGTCTGACGAGCGAGGAAAGCGGGAATCTGAAGAACATCACAGACTTCCGCGACTCGCTTGCATTGCCAAGGTTCGTGGATGTCAGTCAAAACGGGAACATTGTAAGTCGAGCGGATCTCGGCGAGTATCTCAAGACCCTTATCGATCCCGGGGCCACGGAACGAATCGACACTCGTTCGATTCGCTTTATCGAAGCTCGCTTTGAAAATATAGCCGACCTTAAGCTTCTTCGCGAGCTTGGTAAGCTTGTCCGCTAGTTCAAGAGCCATCTCACGCGATTCGATCACGCAAGGACCGGCAATAAACGTAAGCTTTCCGTCGCCGAACGCGACACCTTTATCAACGAGTACTTTCTTCATGGCTGTAATTATATCAAATTCCCCAATTCTTTTCCACCGTTCATTCCATCGGCACGACATCCGCATATTCCAGCATGAAATCGGGGGAGACCACGCTATCGTTACGCTTCATTCGCATCGAAGAAAGATTTATGACATACTTCACTTTTCGGGAAAGTCCGTCAACTCCTTCTATCGTCATCGTGTTTTTGACGATAACAGGAGGAGTAGCCCCCTTAAGTAGATTGTGAAGCGGAACGACGCCGACGATCTTCCCCTTCACGATTTTCAAAATAGCACGCTCTTCGGTCGTCGCCGGCATTCCTTCAAGGTTATCTTCATACGCGAACCTTACGATCACATAATCCGCCGCGCCAACGGTAAACACATCGTCGGGAGAGAACATCGCAACCCATTCATACTCCTTGATATAAGGTCGACGTTGAAAGATTCTAAAGGGCAACGTGATTCGCGCTTCGCCTCCCTCGAAATGAATATTACGACCGGCAAGATTCCCTTCGAGAGACTCTACCGAGAGCCAGCGCTTCAACCCGTTTTCATCCAGAAGTAAAATCTTGATCGCCTTATCGTAAGCGGAAATGCGAACCTTCATGTTGAGAGTACTGGAGTACCTTCCTCCGCTCGCTTTTTTCTTTTCTTCCATCTCCTTAAAGAGCTTTTCGAGATCTCCCGAAAGCGTCTTCTCAACGCGCTTGGCGAGCGAAGCTCCTTCTACCCCGCAACTTTGACGATGCCAATCTACCGCCCGACGATAAGTCGCCAGCGTATAACGATATAGGTCTCGCGTCTTATCTATCCTTCCTCGGCGACCTTCCGCATACGTCGCCGAAGAGATCGCCTCTACGCCCTTCTCATAATCTCCGAGCATGGTAAGGCGAACATCGTCTTCCGCCCTCGCAAGAAGACCGATAACAATCGCAAATATCAAGGCAAATCGTCTGATCATGCCTTCGCGAATTTATCCAAAACTCCGTTAACGATCGAACGCGACTTAGGGCTGGAGTACCAATTCGCAAGATCAATCGCTTCATTGATAACGACCGGTTTCGGAACATCCGTCCACTTAAGTTCCCAAATGCCCATTCTTAAGACCGCTCGCTCTACAGTACCGAGACGATACATATCCCAGTTCTCCAAGAGCGGCGAAAGAATCGCATCGATTTCTTCCTGATGATTCAAAACTCCGATTACGCGCTCTTCCGCGAAAAGCTTGTACTTGGAATTCGGATTACCGCCGCCCTCGCTGGAATCCATAGAGGATATCTGAGACCAAAATTCAAGGATGAAGGTGGTGATATCTTCGGGCGGATTCAAATCCGCCGCAGTTAACATCTGAATCGCCCATTCACGAGCCTGTCTACGAGTAACTTGCATTATGACTTCCCTTATTCTTGATTGAATTATATCATATTAGCGCCTTCATTCCAACCCGAAAAGCGTCAGTAGAGAATCTAGCTGCGTTTCTTCTTAACGTAGCAGGATTATAAGTCTTGCTCTCGAACTCTTCAATCGCGTTGCAAAGAGACTCTACTGTCGGTTCTTCGAAGAACTCTCCTGTCTGCCCTCCGACCACCGTTTCCAAAGCTCCTCCTTTCGCAAATGCGATTACCGGCGTTCCGGCCGCTTGAGCCTCGACGGGGACTATTCCAAAGTCTTCAATCCCGGGAAATAATAGAGCCTTGGCCTGCGCATACTCGCGGCGCATATCCTCCCGGGAGAAACCTCCACCTCCTACGATTCGCAATTCACGATTCATTCTCTTACAGGCGGCTATCGCAAGATCTTTACGCTTGTATTTCACGTTAGCGCCAGCGAATAAATAATGATTTTTCTTCTCGTATGGCTTCTCGGAAAAGAACTCGATCTCGCAGGGCGGGTAAACGACTACCGCGTCGCGAGAATAAATACGCTTGATCCGATCGGCAACGAAATGCGAATTGGCGACGAACACATCTACAGCGTCCGCACTCTCAAGATCAGCCTTTCTCAGCGAAGGCGTAAACAGCTTCATCGCAAGCTTTCCTATCGGCGAAGCTTCAGCGTAATATTCATCGTAAAGATCCCAAACATATCTCATCGGCGAATGGCAGTAGCAAACATGACGAGCTTTCGAGCTCTTTCTTATGCCCTTGATCGGACCGGACTCGCTCGATATTATCAACTCATAATCACACAAATCCAATCTACGCGAAGCCGAAGGCATTAATGGAAGATATATTTGGGGATGATGTCGCCCGAAGGGCAATGAAGCGATGAAACTTTCTCTGACCTTATAGCGAGAGAACTCGGGAACCGCTTTCGGAAGATACGCGTGAGTGAAAATATCAGCTTCGCCGACAAGTTCGCCAAGCGCTGCGAGAACCTTCTCGCCTCCGCGCATATTCGTAAGCCAATAATGTAAAAGCGCGGTTTTCAAACTGCCACTTAATATTCCAGAGCGCTACCGCCAATGGTCTCGCGTAAAATCGAATCGCCCGGAACTTTCTTCGCGGGAATCGTCTTATACTCTTCGAAGGCCTCGACCTTACCGATCAACTTTTCCACGAAGGGCTTCAAAACGCCGCGCTCGTAGGGAAGCGCTGATTCGAACTCAACATCCGCCTCGTGGCGATAGGGATTGATCCATCGCTCCTCACCCTTCAAGACCTTAGGCCACATCGCAATGGTTGCATCGGCACTCATGTTGCGATAGTAATTATCTCTAACCATGCGACGATAAAACCTCAGTTCCTTAGGGCAATGAATGAAGATTTTGAATTTATTTTTCGGAGAGATATGCGACGTGAACTTCGGATTTAGCGCATGAATTCCCTCCAAGATAATGATTCCGTTTCCGGGAAGCTTCAAGCTCTTCGAGGTATCACGAAAACCGACATGCTTCTGGAAATCGAATCTACGCGGGGTTATCGTTTCGCCGCGAATAAGTCTCGATAAATCTTCTTCGAGTTCCGCCGCGTCCACGCAGTCTACATGCTCATAGTCGAACTCACCATTTTCATCGCGCGGGTTACGCTCGTCACCGACGAAATAGTCGTCGGTCGACATCGATAACGCCGAGAATCCCTCGACCTGGAGCTGAATCGCAAGTCGCTTCGCCGTCGTCGTCTTTCCCGCCGAGCTAGGCCCGCACAAAAGGACGAGCTTCACGCCCTTACGCGCGGCAATCATATCGGCGATTCTCGAAAGCGCCTTTATCTGCCGCGCTTCCTCGACTAATATCGCATCTCCGGAAAACTCGATCATCTTACTTTATCGCGGTGCCGCCGAAGCCGAGCTTTTTGGCCATTACGTCATAGGGATCATAGCCGGAGAGGTCGACCATGAGAGCCCCTTCATTGCACTTTTCTATATCGAGCGATTCGCTCGCTTCGAGTTCGAAAACGCGAACTCCGTCGGCATAAACGCCGATCTTCCCGCCTTCGCCATTCTCGCGAGCGTGAGAAGTGATCTTGAACTTCGAATTATCGCCGAATACGATCGGACGAATCGATAAGGCGTGAGGATTCATGGGAGTAACCACAAACGACTTCGAGTCGGCGGTAAGAATCGGCCCCCCGGCAGCAAGCGAATAGGCGGTCGAGCCCGTAGGCGTCGCGATAATAAGTCCGTCGGAAAGGTAGCGAGTAACGCCGCGTCCATCGACTTCAAGATCGAGAATCGCCGCGTGACCCGACATCTCACGATTAAGAACGATGTCGTTCAAAGCGAGACGACGAGGACTGCCGTTCTTGGATGCTGCGAGCGTCATTCGCGGAATGACCGCGAACTCGCCCTTCGCGAGCATCTCGAACGCCTTTTCGAAATCCTTTTTCTCAACGCTCGAGAGATACCCGAGACCCCCTAAGTTGAAGCCGAGAACAGGAACGCCGGGAAACTCGTGAACGGCGCGAAGAATCGTCCCGTCGCCTCCGAGCGAGATCACGACATCGGCATCATAGCCCGAATCGACAACTTTGTGGCTGTAGACGTTGGCGAGCGAGGAGAGCGAAACGCGAGCAAGCGCGGCTTCCGGCTTGTCGGTATTGACATAAAAATATATCTTCATTTCGCCTCCTCTATACTAACCACTAATCACTAACCACTAATCACTTACTCGTGCGCCTCCGCTTTACGGAGAAGCTCGCGATTCTTTTCGCCGAGTTCAGGTTTCTTCTTGAAGCTCGCGATAAGCGCGGTTTCGAGATTTTCCGCCGTTAGTCCAGTAAGCGCGAACTTCTTGAGCGCCGCGAGCATCATCGTATTGGCCGCCTTCGGAACGCCGAATTCTTCGGCCATCTTGATCGCGGGCCACTTGATAAGCTTAACGCCCTCCGGGGGCTCGACGAGAACGGGCACGGTCGAATCGACGATAATCGTTCCACCCGGCTTCACATCCGCGGCAAAACGCTCGTAAGCGGGCTGATTCATCGCAACGAGAACATCGGGATGCTCGACGGTAGGCGAGCCGATGGGAGTTCCCGAGACGACGACGGAGCAGTTCGCGCTTCCGCCACGCTGTTCGGGACCATAGCTCGGGAACCACAAGGTATGACGACGCTCAAGACGCGCCGCCTCAGCTACCGTAAGCCCTAAAGAAAGGATGCCCTGCCCGCCGTAACCCGCAAATTTGAAGCGCTTTTCGGCGAAGCCGGCGTCGTTTATCGCGGCAGGAATCGAATCCTTTTCTTGGAAAAGTTCCATGCAGCTCTTAACTAACGGGACTTCGACCGACTTTGGGTTTACATGATCCGCGGTTTCATCGCGGAAGACGCCCAAGGGGAATTCCTTCTCCATTTCGTCGATGACGAACTGAGCGGCCTTGTCGGGAGTCATTTTGAAATTAGTGGGGCAAGGGGCGAGGATTTCGAGAATCGCGTAACCCTTCTTTTCCTTCTGGATCTGAAAGACCTTACGAATCGCCTGTTTCGCCTGCATGATGCGGCGCGTATCGGCAACCGAAACGCGAGCGATATAGACTGGCGCTTTAAGCTGATTGAAAACTTCGCAGACATGCAAGGGATAACCCGTAAGCGAGCTGTCGCGTCCAAAGGGTGTCGTCGTCGTCTTTTCGCCTTCGAGCGTGGTCGGAGCCATCTGACCGCCGGTCATACCGTAAAGCGAGTTGTTGACGAAGATGCAGCCGAACTTTTCGCCGCGGCTCGCCGCCTGGAAAGCGTTGTTGAAACCGATGGCGCCAAGATCTCCATCGCCCTGATAAGCGATAGTGACCGCGTCAGGACGCGCACGAGAAACGCCCGTCGCACACGCTGAAGCTCGGCCATGCGCGGCGGAAATATGCGCCGCGTCCCAATAATAGTAAGTAAAGACGCCGCAACCGACGGGGTCAACGAAAATCGTTTCATCCTGAAGCCCCATTTCCGCGCAAGCTTCGGCAATAAGCTTATTGATGATGCCGTGGCCACAGCCGGGGCAATAGTGAGTATAGGAAACGTTCTTTCCCGAGCGAGGAAAGACCTTGTACATACCCTTCTGTTCGATCGTCGCCATTAAATCATCTCCTTTGCGGCCTTTACCGCATCATCGACCGAAACGACTTCGCCGCCCATACGATTGATCATCTTTAAGGCTGCCGCTTCCGCTCCGAGGCACATCTTCGCGAGATTGAGGCGGACATCATCGGCAAACTGGCCGGCGTCGAGTTCGATGGTAAGAATCTTCTTGCCCGCGGCAACTTTAGCGAGATCTTCGCGCGGGAAAGGATTCAAGGTAATCGGCCTGAAGCAGCCCGCCTTGATACCCTCCTTACGAAGCGTTTCGGCGGTCGTGCGCGCAATGCGGCTCGAAATGCCGAAGCCGACGAGAAGGATCTCGGCATCGTCCGCGAGATAGCTCTCGCTCATCGCGTCCGCCTGCATCTTCGCATACTTCGCCTGAAGATGGCGGTTGAATTCTTCCTGCTGCTTCGCGTCGAGGTAAATGGACTTTACCAAATTGTTGCGAGTCGCCGGAGTTCCTTCGGCCGCCCAAGCGCTGAAATCGGGCGCCTTCATCTCGGTATCGGGAAGCTCGACCGTTTCCATCATCTGGCCCTGAAGACCATCGGCGAACACGACCGCGGGAGTGCGCCACTTGGCGGCCATTTCGAAGGCCTTAACGGTCAAATCGAACATTTCCTGCGCCGAAGCGGGAGCGAGCGTGAAAGTCGAGTAGTTACCATGACCTCCGCCCTTAACCGCCGAAGTGTAGTCGGACTGTTCGGGGTAGACGTTGCCGAGACCCGGGCCCGCGCGGTTAACGTCGATAACGACGGCGGGAAGTTCCGCACCCGCGAGGTAGCTCAAGCCCTCCTGCATAAGCGAAAAGCCGGGGCCGGAAGTCGCCGTCATCGAGAGCTTGCCCGCACCTGCCGCGCCGAACATCATATTGATCGAGGCGGTTTCGCATTCGGCCTGAACGAACTTGCGCCCTAACATCGGGAACCATTTCGCCGCGCCATGGGCGATTTCGGAAGCGGGAGTGATCGGATAGCCGAAATAGATTTCGCAACCGGCGTACAACGCGCCCATTACGACGGCTTCATTGGACTTTACGAACTTCGTCATTTCTCAACCCTCAAAGCATACGGTTCCGGGCAATTGTAAAAGCAAATTCCACAGCTGATGCAGCCCTCGCCTTTATATTTGGCGGCCTTGATACCCATGGCGTTCATTTCGCCTCCGAGCTCGAGGCACTTCTTCGGGCACGCGGTAACACAACGCCCGCACCCCTTGCAGCACTCTTTATTGATTTGAACCATTTTCGTTTACTCTTTCAAATAACACCGACGGAAAATCCACCACCAAGCAATCAGCCGCCATTCGACCGGGGCGCCTTCGGGCTTAATGGATTCAGGGATAATCCGCCGGCAAAGTCAAGATTTCCGCACCATGGTCGGTGATGACGACCGTGTGCTCGAAGTGGGCGCTTAAGGAATTGTCACGCGTCACGACCGTCCAATCATCATTAAGGATAATCGTTTTTTCGCCCGCCTTGGTAAGCGTGATCATCGGCTCGATAGCGAGCGTCATGCCGGGGCGAAGGACGAGCTTCGTGCCGGGCTTACCGTAGTTCGGGACTTCGGGATCTTCATGGACGGTGCGCCCGACTCCATGGCCGATCCAATCACGAACGACGCCGAAACCGGCGTCCTCGGCGACCTTCTGAATCGCGTAGCCGACGTCGCCCAAGTGCACCCCGGGACCACACGCGGCAATACCCGCTTTAAGACAAAGTTTCGTGGTTTCGACGAGACGAATGACTTCGGGGTCGGTAACGCCGACCATAACCGTGCGGGAAGTATCGCCGTGAAAACCGTTTTTGAAAATACCGACGTCGGTCTTGACCAAATCCCCGGGCATGATAACGCGATTTCTCGAGGGGATGCCGTGAATGACCTCGTCGTTGATGGAAACGCAAAGATGCCCCGGGAAGCCGGCGTACTGATAAAAGCTCGCTTTGACTTTGTGCTTGTTGCAGTATTCGACGACGAGATCGTCTATCTCGCCCGTCGTCACCCCGGGAGCAACGTGGGCGGCGCAGATGTCGCGGATTTCCGCCGACATCCGGCACGCCTCGCGCATGCGGTCGATTTCAGCTTTGGTTTTAATGTCAACTTTCATCTAGACCTACACCTTCGACCTACACTTATAATTACATAGCGGCTTTAAATGCAGCGGCGTTCTTATCGGGACCCTGATCGCCATCGATCGTCTTGAGGAGGCCCTTGTCCTTGTAGAACTGAATGAGGGGCTCGGTCTCACGATGATAAACGACGAGACGATCATTGACCGTATCGGGATTGTCGTCCTTGCGAATCGTGAGCGCGGTACCGCAGTGATCGCAGATACCTTCGACTTTCGGAGGAAGCGAAACGACGTGATAGCCCGCCTTGCACTTCGGGCAAGTACGACGACCGGCGATGCGGCCGGCGATGATCGAGTCGGGAACGTCGACGAGGACGGCGGAGCGAATCGGAGCGCCGGTCTCTTCGAGGATCTTCGCCTGCGCGACATTACGCGGGAAGCCATCGAGGAGCATCGTGACGTCGCCTTCGGTTTCGGCGATGACGTCCTTGATCATCTGAGCAATGAGCGCGTCGGGAACGAGAGCGCCCTTCTCCATGTAGCCCTTCGCCTCGACACCGGCGGGAGTGCCCTTCGCGACAGCGCCACGAAGAAGATCGCCCGACGAGACGTGCTTCAAGTTAGTATCTTCCGCCGCGAGACGGCTCGCGATGGTACCCTTGCCCGAACCGGGCGCACCAAGCAAAATTACAATATTCATAATATATATATTATATCATACGCTCTTACGGTCGCACAAGGCGGAAACGAAAAGCGCCTTGATCGTATGCATGCGATTCTCGGATTCGTCGAAAACCTTCGAGTACTTCGATTCGAAGACTTCATCGGTGACTTCCAATGCTCCGGATTCTTTGGTGACTTCAGTATTGTAGTCATGGAACGCGGGGAGACAGTGAAGGAACATAAGCTTCCCGTCAATGTTGCCGGTCGCGCGCATAAGGTCCATATTGATCTGATAAGGACGGAGCATTTTGATACGCTCCGCGGTCTTCGATTCTTCGCCCATCGAAACCCAAACGTCGGTATAAAGAACGTTCGCGCCCTTCACGCCTTCGATCGGGTCATTGAAGACCTTGATCGTGACGCCGTTACGCTCAGCGACTTCGCGCGCTTCGGCGAGCACCTTCGGATCGGGCTCGAGTTCCTTCGGGCAGCAACAGACATAATTGATTTTGCACTTCGCGCAGCCCATCATGACGGAGTTCGCGACGTTGTTGCGCCCGTCGCCAACATAAGCGAGCGTTACGCCCTCGAGCGACCCGAACGTCTCCTTGATCGTAAGGAAATCCGCGAAAACCTGAGTCGGATGATAATCGTCGGTAAGCCCATTCCAAACCGGAACTCCGGAATACTTTGCAAGATCCTCGCAGGTCTGCTGCGAAAAGCCACGGAAAAGGATGCCATCGTAGATGCGCCCCAAAACGCGGGCAGTATCCTTTACTGATTCTTTCTTACCGAAATGGATATCGGGACGCGTCAAGTACTCCGCTCCGCCTCCTTCATCGCGCGCCGCGATGATCGACGAGTTGCGAGTACGAGTCGAGGACTTCTCGAATATGAGCGCGATGTTCTTGCGCTTCAGAAGATCGCCACGCACACCCGCATGACGACGGGCCTTCAATTGGCCCGCAAGATCGATGAGGTTAAGCATTTCCTCATCAGTGAACGAAGTAAGACGCATCAAGGAGCGTCCGTAAAGACTATCCATCCAATTGAGCATTTTAAGGGAACCCTCTTTTATAAAGCTTTAGAGGTGGTGGTGAGGCAAGGATTCGAACCTTGGAAGGCGTAAGCCAGCAGATTTACAGT
>JAKSOZ010000032.1 GCA_024405265.1 Kiritimatiellia bacterium
GAAACCCGTAGACGCCGAAAGCGAGGCTCTTATCAGTCAGGAGCACGTGTTGCGGGCAAATTCGCCGACACGCTGACAAGGCAAAACACGCTACACGCAATCGCGAGCGATAAGCTATAAGTGATAAGTGTTAAGTGGCGGAATGGTCGCTTTTCAGATCGTTCCCCACCTTCACTTATCGCTTATCACTATCTCATCCCCCGCACGTCTTAGGGGGTTGACCGCGCATTACATAAAGTGTAAAATATTACGCATTATGGAAAACGAATTGTCACAAGAGATCGTAGTTCTCGAAGAAATCAGCTCCGCTATCGTCAAAGAACGTGATGTTCGCAAGCTTCTCAATAAAGTTCTCGATATCCTTGAGAAGCGGATGGGAATGCTCCGCGGCACTTTTACGCTTCTCGAGGGCGACGAGCTCTCAATCGAAGCTTCTCGCGGTCTCGGCGCCGATGAAATCGCGCGCGGACACTACAAACTCGGCGAAGGCATCACCGGCATGGTCGCGAATCAAGCTACAGCCGAGATAGTCCCCGACATCCACAAAGACAAACGCTTTTTGAATCGAACTCATGCTCGAAAAGACTCGGGCCCCGTCGCCTTTATCTGCGTGCCGTTGATTCACTTGGGACGAGTTATCGGTACGCTCTCGATCGACCGCGCGAATCCGAAAAACGAAACCGAGATTTTCAAGCGCGACGTCGCGCTTCTTCGTATCATCGCGAACCTGACTGCCGACGCCGCCGGCATTTGTCTTAAGGAACGAGAAGAGCGAGAGAAATTGGAGAAAGAAAATCGTCGACTTCGCACTATGCTTTCCGAAGACGCTTCCGGCGGTATTATCGGAAACTGCCGACAAATGAGAGCGGTGTATGAGCAGATTCGTCTCGTCGCTCCTTCAAACGCTACCGTTCTTATTCGCGGCGCCAGCGGAACCGGCAAGGAACTCGTCGCGCGCGCGATTCAAAAACGCTCGAATCGATCGAAGGCTCCTTTCATTATTCTTAACTGCGCGGCGCTTCCTGAAGCGCTACTCGAATCGGAACTCTTCGGTCATGAACGCGGCGCTTTTACCGATGCCCGAGAAAGACGCATCGGTCGCGCGGAAGCCGCGAACGGAGGCACCCTTTTCCTCGACGAAATCGGCGATTTATCGCTACCGCTTCAGGTGAAACTCTTGCGCTTCCTGCAAGAGCGAACCTTCTCGCGCGTCGGCTCGAACGAGGAGCTGAAATCCGACGTTCGCTTCATTGCCGCTACGAGCCGCAACTTGGAAGAGATGATGCGCGAGGGTAAATTCCGCGAAGACCTCTATTATCGCCTTTCCGTTTTCCCGATAACCGTTCCCGAGCTCAAGAATCGCGGCGGCGACATTCTCATGCTCGCCGAACACTTCCTCGGACGCATGAGTCTTAAGTACGGAAAGAACGTGACGAAGATTTCGCCGCCCGCCGTAAACGCGCTGCTTGCCTGGAGTTGGCCGGGCAACGTACGCGAACTCGAAAACTCCATCGAGCGCGCCGTTCTTACCGCAACCGACGACACGATTCACGGCTATAATCTCCCTCCGCAAATAGCGGGAGAAAATGCGTTCACTTCGGCGGAAACTCTCGCGCCCGCTTCAGGTAAAAAACTGTCCGAGTTATTGGAAGACTACGAACGAAAAATTCTCGAGGATGCCCTTCGTCGTCATAACGGCAATCAGAGCGCCGTGGGACGAGAACTGGGCGTATCCCCGAGAATGATGACTTATCGACTCGCCAAGTTACGTTCCTGTAACGAGACGACCTGATACAGTTTCGCGGCGTTCTCTTCAGCGAGGCCTTGAACGGCCGACTCGAAACCGGCGAGCGTGGTCGTGACCGGAATCCCGGCAACTACCGCCGAAGAGCGGATACGAATATCGTCTACCGCGGCCTGAGCGCCGTATTCGTTCGTGTTGACGATCCAGCTGACCGTGCGCGAGCGAATGAGGTCGAGCGCATTAGGCCGTCCTTCGCTGACGCGGTAGATCGCCCGGGACTTGACCCCCTCATTCCAGAGCGCCGTAGAAGTGCCGCGCGTCGCGTATATGGTGAATCCGAGCTTATCGAGTTCCTTCGCGTACTTAACCGCTTCTTTCTTGTCCTCGTCACGAATCGCGAGGAAGACCGAACCTTTAAGCGGTAAGGGACTACCCGCAGCGATCTGGCTTTTAACATACGCGATATGCTCGGAGTCGTGAATCGCCATCACTTCACCGGTCGACTTCATCTCAGGCGTGAGCGTGATGTCGACGCCCGGGAACTTCGCAAACGGGAAGACCGCTTCCTTAACGCAGGAATACGTAAGCTTTTTCTCTTCGGTGAAACCGATATCCTTAAGCTTCTCTCCGGCCATGCAACGCGCGGCGATTCCCGGAAGCGGCTCTCCTATAGCTTTCGCGACAAAAGGAACCGTGCGCGAGGCACGAGGATTAACCTCGATCATCCAAAGTTCGTTATCCTTTACGGCGAGCTGAAGATTCATGAGTCCGCAGACGTTAAGACGCTTCGCGAACTCGTGTGCGTAAGCGCGAACTTCATCGATGATCTTCTCGGAGAGAGAGATCGGCGGAGTTACGCTCGCGGAGTCTCCCGAGTGACAACCGGCAGGTTCGATATGTTCGAGGATAGCGCCGACGACCGTCGTCTCACCATCGGACACTACGTCGACGTCGAGTTCGATAGCGTGCTCGAGGAACTTGTCGATTAGGATCGGCTTACCTTCCGCGACCTTAACCGCCTCTTCGACGAAGGAGCGAAGATACTTCTCCTTATAGACGATAGCCATGCCGCGTCCGCCGAGGACAAAGCTCGGCCTGACCAGAACCGGGTAACCGATTTCTTCGGCGATCTTGACCGCGTCTTCGACCGAGTGAGCGATGCCGCTCGGGGGCTCGTTGATGCCGACTTCTTCGACTAGACGCTTGAAGAAATCGCGATCTTCCGCGAGGTCGATGTCTTCGGGGCTCGTGCCGATCACGTTCGCTCCGGCGGCCTTGAGCTTCATCGCGAGATTGAGCGGAGTCTGACCGCCGAACTGAACGATCACGCCGTCGGCCTTTTCTCGCTCGTAGATTTCCATAACGTCTTCTAGCGTGAGGGGCTCGAAGTAGAGTTTATCGGAAGTATCGTAGTCGGTCGAGACGGTCTCGGGGTTGGAGTTGACCATGATAACCTCGAAACCACGTTTCTTGAGCGCGAAGGCGGCCTGACAGCAACAATAGTCGAACTCGATACCCTGCCCGATTCGATTCGGCCCACCGCCCAAAATCATGATTTTCTTTTTCGAAGCGGGAATCGAATCTTCCTTTGTACACCTACCCCTACAACCTACACCTTCTTCTCTGCAAGCATTCGTTGAGTAGTAGTAAGGAGTAATCGCCTTGAACTCACCGGCGCAAGTATCGACCGCGCCGAAGCTCGGGTGAATGCCGAGCTCGTAACGATATGTTCTGACGTCGACTTCGCTTATCTCAAAGAGCTTGCCGATTTCCTTATCGCCGAAGCCCATCGTCTTCGCTTGAGCGAACACATCCGTCGGAATCGCCTTCAAACTGCCGAAGCTCTTGAGATACTTTTCGAACGCATCCATCTCGGCGATCTCGCGTTTGAACCAGGGATCGAACGAACTGATATCATGAAGATCGAGCGGATTCGAGACTTCGAGCGAGCGAAGCGCCTTACGATACGCTTCCTTGAAAGTGCGGCCGATAGCCATAGCTTCACCGACCGACTTCATCTGCGTTCCAAGCTTCTTCTCGGCCATCGGGAACTTCTCGAACGTGAAGCGCGGCACTTTAACGACTACATAGTCGAGCGCGGGCTCGAAGCAGCTCGGAGTCTCGCGCGTGATGTCGTTACGAAGTTCATCGAGCGTATAGCCGACGGCGAGGAGCGCGGCGATTTTCGCGATCGGAAAGCCCGTCGCTTTCGAGGCGAGGGCAGACGAGCGCGAGACGCGCGGATTCATCTCAATGATAATGCGGCGTCCCGTTTCGGGATGAACCGCCCACTGCACGTTCGAGCCGCCTGTTTCGATACCGATCTCTTTCAGTACCGCGATCGAATCGTCACGCATCGCCTGATACTCGCGGTCGGTCAAAGTCTGAATCGGCGCGACTGTAATCGAATCGCCCGTATGCACACCCATCGGGTCGAGGTTTTCGATGGAGCAGACGATAACGGCGTTCCCCGCCTTATCGCGCATTACCTCCATCTCGTATTCCTTCCAGCCGATCAGCGACTCTTCGATCAAGACTTCGGTATTGAGCGAAGCGTCGAGACCGCGGCGAACAATCGCGGCGAATTCGTCTTCGTTATGAGCAATGCCGCCGCCCGTACCACCAAGCGTGAAGCCCGGGCGAATGATGACGGGCCACGAGCCGATTTCGTTGCGGACTTGAATCGCCTCTTCCATCGAGTGAGCGCTCTTGGAGCGCGGCAGATCAAGCCCGAGCTTGATCATCGCCTCCTTGAAGCGGTTACGATCTTCGGCCTTATCGATAGCGTCGGCATTGGCGCCGATCATCTCGACATTGTACTTTTCAAGTACGCCATTCCTCGCGAGATCCATCGCTGCGTTAAGCGCGGTCTGGCCACCCAAGGTCGGGAGCAGCGCGTCAGGACGCTCCTTCTCGATAATCGCGGTCAAGTATTCGAGCGAGATCGGCTCGATGTATGTCGCATCAGCCATCTCCGGGTCGGTCATGATCGTCGCGGGATTCGGGTTCACGAGAATGACGCGATAACCTTCGCCCTTCAATGCCTTGATTGCCTGGCAACCCGAATAGTCGAACTCACAGCCCTGACCGATAACGATCGGTCCCGCGCCGATGAGCATTACGGATTTTATGTCGCTACGCTTCATACCATCCCCTTATTTTCTCTTAGCGGCAAGTGATGCTTTTACCAATCCGCTGAAGAGCGGATGCGGAGCGGTCGGACGCGACTTGAATTCGGGATGGAACTGCGCCGCGATGAAGTACGGGTGCCCGGGAAGTTCGACGACTTCGACGAGCTCTCCGTTCGGCGAAAGCCCCGAGACCTTAAGCCCCGCCTTCTCGATCTCTTCGCGCATCGCCGTCTTGTAAGCGAACTCATAGCGATGACGATGACGCTCGCTGATTTCTGTCGTAGCGTAGAGCTTCGCGCCTAAGCTGCCCTTGACGAGATTGCAGGGATAAGCGCCGAGGCGCATCGTCCCACCCTTCGCGGTAATGCCGCGCTGCTCTTCCATAAGATCGATGACCGGATACGATGTCTTCTCATCGAACTCGGTCGAGTTCGCGTCCTTATGGCCGAGGACATTACGCGCGAATTCGATTACCGTAAGTTGCATGCCGAGACAGATACCGAGCATCGGGATCTTGTGTTCGCGAGCGTACTTGATTGCGAGCATCTTACCTTCGATGCCGCGCGATCCGAAACCGCCCGGAACGAGAATTCCGTCGACGCCCTTCAAAAGCGAGAGGTCTTTCTCAAGCTCCTCCGCTTCGATGCACTTCACATTGACCTTCGAGTTATACTGCATGCCGGCGTGATGGAGAGCTTCATGAACCGACTTATACGCGTCGCGAATCGAGATATACTTGCCGACAAGCGCGATGGTGCACTCGTGCTTCGGCTGCGTAGCCTTCTTGACGAGCGTATCCCAGACAGTATGCTTGATCGGCCAGAGATCGAGGCGAAGCTGACGGAGAACCTGTTCATCGAGTCCCTGATTGCGAAGCTCACGCGGAATCGCATAAACGGAATCGGTGACGTCCTTCTCTTCGATGACGCATTCCTTCTTCACGTTGCAGAACATCGCGAGCTTGGCGAGATGCTCTTCGGGAATCGTCATCTCGGTGCGGCAAACGAGAATATCGGGAACGATACCGATTGCACGAAGCTGACCGACGGAATGTTGCGAAGGTTTCGTCTTAAGTTCACCTGCGGCCTTCAAATACGGAACGAGCGTAAGATGAACGAAGCAAGTATTTTCAATGCCTTCTTCAAAGCGGAACTGACGCGCCGCTTCGAGGAACGGAAGCGACTCGATATCGCCCGAAACGCCGCCGATTTCGCAAAGAACGATGTCACAGTCATGTTCACCCGCAGCATGAATCGCGTCCTTGATTTCGTTCGTGATATGCGGGACGACTTGGACGGTGCCGCCTAAATATCCTCCCGCGCGTTCACGAGCAAGTACGGAAGAGTAGATACGGCCCGAAGTGTAGTTCGACGCCGTCGAGCAGGTCACTCCAGCGAAACGTTCGTAGTGACCGAGATCGAGGTCGGTTTCCGCTCCGTCATCCGTCACGAAAACTTCGCCGTGCTGATACGGACTCATCGTCCCGGGGTCGACGTTAAGATAAGGGTCGAGCTTCTGCATGAAAACCTTGTAGCCACGGCTCTTGAGTAGGAGCGCGAGCGAAGCGGAAGTGATGCCCTTACCGAGCGAGCTCACCACGCCGCCGGTGATGAAAACATACTTTACCTGTTTCTTCTTCATTTCGAAATCATCTCCTTAAATTGATCGAACAAATACTTCGAGTCATGAGGACCGGGGCAACTCTCAGGGTGATATTGAACCGAGAACGCGGGGTACTCTTTATGACGGACGCCTTCAATCGAGCCGTCATTCAAATTGATGTGCGTTACTTCGAGGCACTCGGGCACTGTCTCGGGAAGAACCGCGAAGTTGTGGTTCTGGCTCGTGATTTCGACCGCTCCCGTCTTCAAGTTCTTGACGGGATGGTTGCAGCCGTGATGCCCGAATTTAAGGCGGCCCGTCTTTGCACCCGAAGCGATCGAGAGAAGCTGATGACCTAAGCAAATGCCCATCATCGGAACTTTGCCGAGAAGAGCCTTGATATTCTCGATAGCGTACGTAACTGCCGCGGGGTCGGCAGGCCCGTTCGAAAGAAAGACGCCGTCCGGTTTCATCGCGAGAACTTCCGCCGCGCTCGTCTTCGCGGGAACGACCGTCACGCGCGCGAACTCCGTCAAGTTGCGAAGAATGTTCGTCTTCACACCGAAGTCATAAGCAACGACTAAGGGAAGTGTTGAAGTATGAGTGTTGAGTGATGAGTGATGGAATTCGTATGATTCGGAACAAGTTACTTTTGCCGCGTAATCTTGCCCGTCAAGCCCTTCCCATGCTTTAGCGCGGCGAACCGCTTCATCTTCACTTATCTCTTCACCTTGACCTTGACCTTCTACATGAAGATACGCCTTCATGTTGCCGTGATCGCGAAGATGAATCGTCAAGGCGCGAGTATCGACTCCGTAGATGCCGGGCTTCTTCGCCTTCTTCAGGTACTCGTCTAGGCTCATCGTCGAGCGATAATTCGACGGCTCGGTAAGATCGTGAATCACGAGGCCATTTAAAAAGAGAGAACGTGATTCCACGTCCTCTTCGTTAACGCCGTAGTTTCCGATTTCGGGATAGGTGAGCGTCACGAATTGCCCCGCATAACTCGGATCGGTCAAAATCTCTTGATAGCCGGCCATGCCCGTATTGAAGACGACTTCGCCGACTGCGTCCTTTAAATACCCGAAGGCGACACCATGGAAAATGGTGCCGTCTTCGAGAGCGAGAAACGCCTTTTTCTCGCGTTCTTTTTGCCACTTCTCAATAAGAGCGGTCATTTGATTTCTCCAAATAATTCTTGAGGGCCTTGCGTAAGACCTTGTAACCACCCGGCGTCGGGTAATCGCCCGTAAAGTACCAGTCGCCCTTATTCAAGGGACAACACTGATGAAGATCTTTTACGCGCTGATAAACGACTTCGACTTCGGCCTTAAGTTCCGGAGGCGTTAAAAGTCGCGCGACTTCCTTCGAAAGCTCCGCATCGCTGAAGCGCGCATAAAGCTTTTCGAGCGGATTCAATTCCGCCGATTCATACGCGGCCTTAAGCTCTTCGTCGGCGTTCGCGCCGAGGAGATTGACGAGCGCACGAAACGCAACGAGCTCCCCTAAAGTCGACATGTCGATACCGTAGCAGTCGGGATACTTGATCGGCGGCGCGGACGAAGCGATCACGATCTTCTTCGGCCCGAGGCGATCGAGCATCGGGAGAATCGCGTTTCTCATCGTGTTGCCGCGAACAATCGAGTCGTCGATAACGACGAGGTCGTCCTTTCCTTCGCGAACAAGTCCGTAAGTTACGTCGTAGACATGCTTGTAGAACTCTTTACGCGAAGCGGCATCGGCGATGAAGGTGCGGAACTTCGCGTCCTTAACGCAGATCTGCCCGAAGCGAACATTCTTTCCTTCGCGCATACCGACCTTGAAGAGCTTTTCGAGAAGCCCGTGGAAGGAAACTTGCGCGGAGTTCGGGATGTAGCTGAAAAAGGTGTTTTCGATATCGTCGTCCGCGGCTTCAATGATGCGATTAGCTAACGCCGCGCCGAGCATTTTGCGCTCGTGATGAATGAGGTGATCGTTCGCCCGCGAGAAGTAGATGCGCTCGAAGACGCAGCTGCGCTTTTCCTTGGGCTCCAAGCAATCGTGGAAAACCGCGCGTCCTTCTTTATCGATAACAAGCGCCTTGCCGGGAGGAAGCGGCTTCACATCATCAACCGAGCAATCGAAAGCCGCCTGAATCGCGGGACGTTCGCTCGCAACCGCGACGAACTCGCCGGAGATATAGTAGTAGCCCGGGCGAATCGCGTGAGGATCGCGAATCGCGAAGGCCTCGCCCTGCTTCGTCATACCGACGAAGACATACGCGCCATCAAGTCCCGAAAGGGTTTCCTTAAGCGCTGTCACAATGCCTTTATCGAGCTTCGATGCGATTCGCTCGCAGACAACCGCGCAATCGGGACGCGACTGATCGGGATTCTCGGTCAAATTGAAGTTACCCGCCAAAGCCAAGTCGCCCGAGAGGAACGGGTGGCAATAGTCGAGATTCTTTCTGCCGAAGGTCGCATAACGAAGATGCCCGAGGAAGATATCTTCTCCTCGGGTATCACGCTTGGCGATCTGGGAAAGTAGCCCCTGAAGTTCGGTATCCTTAAGGACTGTGAACTCCCCGCAGAGTTCAGTCGCGGCGCCTACGCCGTCCTGTCCGCGGTTATGTTGCTTTTCGAGGAGGAGCGATAATTTCGCCCCTCCCCAGTCGCCGGGGTGACTCTTAAGGGGCCTTAAGAGCGCAACCCCGCATTCGTGTTTTATGTCTTCAGACATTTTACACCTAGACCTACATCCTACACCTTAGTAGAGGAAGAGCATCTCGCGATACTTCGGAAGCGGCCACGCCGCAACCTTGTGTTCGAGCGAATCGACGGTCGAGCGCATCGCAGCCATCGCGTCGATGATCGCGGCATTGTCGTGAGCATCGAGCGCGGCATCGAGCGCGGCGATTTCCGAGCCCAGCTTGTCGAGACCCGAGCCGAGCGTCGTGACGTCCGCTTTAAGCGCGGCAGTGCCCGCGGCGACGCCGAGCGTCTCGGCCTGAGCGAAAGCGGCGAGCGACGAAGCGTATTCCTTCTTGACCGCGGGGAGAATCATTTCGGACGCGATATCGCGAGCGCAGACGCCTTCGATACGAACGCGCGTCTCGTAATCTTCGACGAAGATCTCATGACGGCTCTTGAGTTCGCGATCCGAGAAGACGCCGTACTTCTTGAAGAGAGCGATATTCTCCTTCTTCGTGAGCGCCTTGAGAGCTTCGGTCGTATTCGCCGCGTTCGGAAGACCGCGCTTCGCAGCTTCGGCGAGCCAGTCGGCATCATAGCCGTTACCATTGAAGACGACGCGGCTATGTTCCTTAAGACTCGTCTGAAGAATATTCTGGAGCGCCTTATGGAACGCGGTCGTGTGTTCGCCGGGCTTGGCCTTACCGCAAGTACCCGACGCTTCGAGTTCGCAAGCGATACGCTCGATCGATTCGGCGACGATCGTGTTGAGGACAGTCATCGGGCCCGAGCAGCAGACGCTCGAACCGGGAGCGCGGAACTCGAACTTGTTGCCGGTGAAAGCGAAAGGCGAGGTGCGGTTACGATCGGTCGCGTCCTTCGGGAGCGCGGGAAGGATGTCGACGCCGATCGAGAGCGAGCCCGCCTTCTTGCCCTTACCCGAAGTACCCTTTTCGATGCGCTCGACAACTTCCGCGAGCTGATCGCCAAGGTAAATCGAGATGACGGCAGGCGGCGCTTCGTTCGCGCCGAGACGATGGTCATTGCCGGCGCCTGCGACCGAGACGCGAAGGAGGTCGGCGTGCTTGTCGACCGCTTCGATGATCGCGGTGAGGACGGTTAAGAAGATCGCGTTGTCGCTCGGGTTGGTGCCCGGGTCAAGGAGGTTCTTGCCACCGTAGCTGACGGACCAGTTGTTGTGCTTACCCGAGCCGTTGACGCCCGCATAGGGCTTCTCATGGAGGAGGCACTTCATTCCATACTTCTCCGCGACGTTACGAAGAACGTCCATGACGAGCATGTTGTGGTCGGAGGCGAGGTTAAGTTCCTCGAACTGCGGCGCGAGCTCGAACTGAGCGGGAGCGACTTCGTTGTGACGAGTCTTTGCCGGGATACCAAGACGCCAGAGTTCCTTTTCGACGTCATTCATGAAGGAAAGGATGCGATTCGGGATCGTGCCGAAGTAGTGGTCTTCGAGCTGCTGACCCTTAGCCGAAGGCGCGCCGAAAAGCGTGCGACCGGTCATGATGAGGTCGGGGCGCTGTTCCCAATACTTCTTATCGACGAGGAAGTATTCCTGTTCGGCGCCGAGAGTGCAGCCGACATGCGCGGGGGCCTTCGCGAAAAGTCCCATAAGGTGCTTGAGGGACTTGTCGAGGGCCTGCATCGAACGAAGAAGCGGAGTCTTCTTATCGAGCGCTTCGCCCGTATATGCGCAGAACGCGGTCGGAATGCACAGGGTCGCGCCGTTTCCATGACGCTTGATGAAAGCGGGGGAGGTAGGATCCCAAGCCGTGTAGCCGCGCGCTTCGAAGGTCGAACGAATGCCACCCGAGGGGAAGGACGAGGCATCAGGTTCGCCGACGATAAGGTTCTTCCCGGAGAAAGTCATCATCGGCTCACCGTCCTTGATTTCGAGGAAGGAGTCGTGCTTCTCGGCGGTCGAGCCGGTCATAGGAAGGAACCAGTGCGTATAGTGAGTAGCGCCGCGGTCCATCGCCCAATGCTTCATCGCGTGGGCAACTTCGCCCGCGATCGAAGGATCGAGCTTCTCTCCCTTTTCAATCGTCGAGAGGAGTTTCTTTGCGGTATCCTTCGACAAATACTGACGAATCGCTTCGGCTCCGAAAATATCGCTACCGAAATCGGTTACTTTCTTGGCTTCTTCCATTGTAATCCTTTCCGAGCAAACTTTGTGCTCGTAAACCGAATAAGCAACGCCCGTGCCAAGGGGTAATCGGCGTCTTTCTTACAATTAGTGTAATACTCTTCCGTACTACAATACAATTTATGTAAGAAACAAGCCTTGTTAAGCCAACATACGCCTTGGCACGTCATTTGCTTAGACAAACACGGAGGATTATGCACAAATGACTACGCAAACCGAAGAAAATCAGGGTCTATATAGAAGTGAATACGAGCACGACGCGTGCGGCGTCGGTTTCGTCGCCGATTTAAGCGGTGAAGAAAGCCACTCGATCGTTACCGATGGTCTTACCGTTTTAAAGCGCTTGATGCACCGCGGCGCTACCGGCAACGACAGCGAGACGGGCGACGGCGCGGGCATTCTCGTTAAGATTCCCGATGAATTCTTCCGTAAAGTCCTCCCTTCGCTTCCTTCCAAGGGAGAATACGGCGTTGCGATGATCTTCGGCGGTGTCGGAGGAGAGTCCACGATCGAAAAAATCGTTTCTTCTGAAGGGCTCGCGGTGATTTCTTGGCGCGATGTGCCAGTTGATCCGACGAAGATCGGCCGCGATGCTCGTAGCGTCATGCCCAAAATCCGCCAGCTCTTCGTTCGTGCGACGTCGCCGCTTGAAACCGCCGCTCTCGAACGTAAGCTTATGGTGACGCGCCGTTTGATCGAGAAACAAGTTGAAGGCGCCTACCTTTGTTCCTTCTCGACCAAGACGATCGTTTATAAAGGTCTCCTCCTCGCGACCCAGATGGAAGCGTTCTACCCTGATTTGATGGATGAGAAATTCTCCTCGCCTTTCGCGATCGTCCACCAGCGCTATTCCACCAATACCTTCCCAAGCTGGCCGCTCGCACATCCCTTCCGTGCGCTCGCTCACAACGGGGAGATCAACGCGCTTAAAGGAAATCTAAACGCGCTTAACGCTCGCGAACCGATGCTTAAATCCGCCGCGTTCGGAGAAGATCTTCAGAAGCTCTTCCCGATCGTTCGTCCCGGACAAAGTGACTCCGCGTCACTCGACAATATGTTCGAACTGCTCGTCGCGGCAGGCCGCGAAGCTCCCCACGCGATGCTCATGCTTCTTCCTCAGGCTTGGGGCCAGAAGTATCACATGGGTCACGATGTACGCGGCTTCTACGAATACCATAGCGCCTTGATGGAGCCTTGGGATGGCCCCGCGGCCGTCGCCTTTACGGACGGCACTTCGCTCGGCGCGACGCTCGACCGTAACGGACTTCGCCCGGCGCGTTGGACACTGACCAAGTCCGGTCGCTTCGTTCTCGCTTCCGAAACCGGCGTTCTCGATATTCCCGCGAACGAAGTCGAACGACGCGGCCGCCTCAAACCAGGATCGATTCTTTGGCTCGATCTCGAAAAGCATCGTCTCCTTGAAGACAACGAGCTCAAGACTCTTTACGCCCGTCGTCGTCCCTATCGTCGTTGGGTCGAAGAAAACCGCATTTCCATCCAAGGTCTCTTCACCGAAATCACTCCTTCGCAAGTCGGCGAGGATCTCTTCGACGAGCAACGTCGCTTCGGCTATACACTCGAAGATCTGAATCTCGTCATGAAGCCGATGGCGGAGACCGGTCATGAAGCGGTCGGCGCGATGGGTAATGACGCGGCGCTCGCGATGCTTTCGAAAAAGCCTCGCCTCATCTTCGACTATTTCAAGCAACTCTTCGCCCAGGTAACGAACCCTCCGATCGATCCGATCCGCGAAGAGCTCGTCATGTCGCTCATGACATACATCGGCAACCTCGGCAATATTCTCGAAGAAACTCAGGAGCACGCTCGTCTTATCAAGCTTCGCCGTCCGATCGTTACCGACGACGAACTTCGTCGCCTTGAGAATGCCGCGGATAAAGGTTTCGAATCGATAAAGCTTCCTATAACTTTCGGCGGTTCCTTCACCGGCGCAGACTTGCGCGCGGCGTTGAATCGTCTTGCCGAAAGCGCGGTATCCGCCGCTCGCTCCGGCAAAAAGATTCTCGTACTCTCCGATCATCCGTCGGTCCGCGAGAAGGATTCGCTTCCGATTCCGTCGCTTCTCGCTACGGCTGCGGTCAACCGTGCACTCGTTAAAGCGGGACTTCGCCCATCGGTCGGCGTAATCGTCCAAACCGGCGAGGCGCGCGAAGTCATGCACTACGCGCTTTTGCTCGGCTTCGGCGCGACAGCGATCAATCCCTATCTTGCGCTCGAAACGGTGAGCTCGCTCTTCTCGTCCGACCGCGTGAAAGCCGCCTCGAATTACATCACCGCGATTGACAAGGGTCTTCTCAAAATCATGTCCAAGATGGGCATCTCGACTCTTCGTTCATATCGTAGCGCACAAATCTTCGAAGCGGTCGGATTGTCGAAGGACCTCGTACGCGATTACTTCGGCGGCGTTACCTCTCCCGTCGGAGGCATAGGGCTCGACGAAATCGCGTCTTCCGTGAAGGAAAGAATTCTTCACTCGTCGCCGGCAGCTTCTTCTACGCTCTCGGTAGGCGGAGAGTACCGCCTGCGCAAGAACGGTGAAGATCACCTCTGGACGAGCGCGGCGCTTACCAACTTCCGTCTCGCCGTTCGCACCGGTGACTACTCGTTATTCAAAAAATACACGAGTGAGATCGACGATCCCTCGCGCCATCAAGTCACGCTTCGTTCGCGCTTCCGCTTCAAACCCACTTTCCCGATTCCGCTCTCCGAAGTCGAAAGCGTCGAGTCGATCATCTCCCACTTCGTCGGCGGAGCGATGAGCTTAGGCTCGCTCTCTAAAGAAGCCCACGAGACGATCGCTCTCGCCTTGAACGGACTTGGAACGATGTCCAACTCCGGCGAAGGCGGCGAAAACTCCGAACGTTTCAAAACCGATAAAAACTGCGGGATCAAACAGATCGCTTCTGGTCGCTTCGGCGTCACGATCGAATATCTGAGAAATGCCAAGGATCTTCAAATAAAACTCGCTCAGGGCGCAAAGCCGGGCGAAGGCGGCCAGCTCCCCGCGCACAAGGTCAATGATTTCGTCGCGTCGCTCCGCCATGCGAAGCCCGGTACGACTCTTATCTCCCCTCCTCCTCATCACGATATTTATTCGATTGAGGACTTGGCCCAGCTCATCTACGATCTCAAGTGCTCGAATCCGAAGGCGCGCGTATCGGTCAAGCTCGTCTCCGAGGCCGGCGTCGGTACGATCGCCGCGGGCGTCGCTAAGGCTCACGCGGACGTGGTACTTATCTCCGGCTTCGACGGCGGCACGGGTGCCGCGCCCCTTACGTCGATGAAACACGCGGGGCTTCCGTGGGAGCTCGGTCTCGCCGAAACACAGCAAACGCTTATCAAGAACGGCCTTCGCGGACGCGTTCGTCTTCAAGTCGACGGCCAGCTTCGCACCGGTCGCGATATCGTTATCGGCGCGATGCTCGGCGCGGACGAATTCGGTTTCGGCACCACGATGCTCGTCGCGCTCGGTTGCGTCCAGTGTCGTAACTGCAATCTCAACTCTTGCCCCGTAGGCATCGCGACTCAACGCGAAGATCTGCGAGCTCACTTTGAAGGCAAGAAGGAGCATCTTCAGACCTACTTCCGCTTCCTCGCCGAAGAAACACGCGAGACACTCGCGAAGCTCGGCTTAAGAAGTCTCGACGAAGCGATCGGTCGCTCCGATTTACTCACCGGAGATGAACGCGACGATTTCGCCGCGATCTTCTACCGCGAGAACGGTAGCGAAGTTCGCTTTGATCCTTATCGCGCAAAAGACCCGATCGAAAACTACGATCGAGCGGCGTTCCCTGAACTCTTGGCGAATCCCGAACCGAAGGAACTGAACCTTGAGGTCAAGAACATTCACAGAACCGTCGCGACTGAACTCTCCGGCGCGATTGCCGAGCGTTATGGAGCGGCGGGGCTGCCCGATGACTCGATCAAACTAAACTTCCGTGGTGTCGGCGGCCAGTCGTTCGGCGCGTTCCTCGCTCATGGTGTCACGATCAATCTCGAAGGCACCGCCAACGATTATCTCGGCAAGGGTCTTTCGGGCGGTGTGATCGTCGTCAAGCCGGAAGCGTCCTTCACCTCCGCTCCTGAAGAAAGCGTTATCGCCGGCAACGTCATAGCCTATGGAGCTACGAGCGGTAAGATCTTTTTGAATGGACAGGCCGGTGAGCGTTTCGCGATCCGCAACTCGGGTGTCACGCTGGTAGCGGAAGGAATCGGCGACCACGGATGCGAATACATGACCGGAGGTAAAGTCGTCGTCCTCGGCTCCGTCGGCGTAAACTTCGCCGCGGGCATGACCGGAGGTGTCGCTTATGTTTACGACGTTCGCGGCACTCTCGACCTCTATTCGAATCTCGATTCGATTGATCTCATGCCGGTAGCCGAAGGTTCGGAGGATGAAGCAGAACTACTCGAAATTCTCAATGAGCATATCGAGCGCACTTCATCACCGCTCGCCAAGCGCCTCGTCGCCGACTGGGCGAAAGCGCGTCCATCGTTCGTAAAAGTCGTCCCCGTTAAGGAGTAAGTCAAAATGGAAGACATTCGCTCTCAAGTCAAGCGCTGCATGAACTGCGGCCTCAGCTTTTGCCATTCTTACGGTTGTCCGCTCGGCAATCTCGTTCCCGATCAAAATCGCGCGGTAGCCGACGGTGACGATCGCCTCGCCTATGAGCTCTTATCTCAAAACTCGGACTTCCCCGAGTTCACTTCGCGAGTTTGCCCGGCGCTCTGCGAAGCGAGCTGCGTCCATCAGCTCGACGAGCACTCGGTCACGATTCGTGATTCCGAGCGCCATATTATCGAGACGGCTTTCGCTAGCGGCTGGGTAAAGCCACTTCCCCCGGCTAAAGAAAACGGGAAACGCGCGGCGGTTATCGGCGCTGGTCCCGCCGGGCTCTCCGCCGCGATCACGCTTCGTCGTCAGGGTTATGCGGTTACCGTTTATGAGCGCGAGAAAGAAATCGGCGGACTCCTTCGCTATGGCATTCCGCAATTCAAGCTCGAAAAGTCGATTATCGATCGTCGTCGCGCGGTTCTTGAAGCAGAAGGCGTTAAGTTCATTACCGGCATCGAGGTCGGTCGAGACATCTCGGCTAAATACTTGAAGTCTTCCAACGATCTTCTCATCATCGCTATCGGAACTCCCCAGGCACGTGAACTCAACATCCCCGGTCGTGAGCTTAAAGGCGTGCATCTCGCGCTCGAATTCTTAGGCGGACAGAATCGCTTCGTCACCGGGGAGATCAACGAGCTCCCGATCTCCGCAAAGAACAAGCGAGTTCTCGTTATCGGTGGAGGTAATACCGGCGCGGACTGCGTGGCGACCGCGTTTCTTCACGGTGCCAAGTCGGTCACTCAAATCGAAGTCATGCCGAAGCCACCGGACACTCGCGATCCTTCGACCCCTTGGCCGCTTTGGCCGAAGATGCTTCGCCCTCTTTCCGAGCATGAAATCGGGTGCAAGCGTCGCTGGTCGTTAAGCTCGAATAAGTTCCTAGGTAAGGATGGCCATGTAACCGGCGTCGAAGTCGAGACTGTCGGCAAGGAGAACTCCAAGGAGATCATCGAAGCTGATCTCGTTCTACTAGCGCTCGGTTTTACCGGAGTCAATCCCGACCATCCGATCGTAACCGAACTCGGTCTTGCGCTTACTCCCCGCACAGCAATCATAAGCGATCGTGAGCGAGGCATTATTGCCGTCGGCGACTCCGCTAGTGGAGCTTCGCTCGTCGTCCGCGCTATCGCTTCCGGCCGCGCGCTCTAATCTTGCCCCTAGACCTTCTTGCCGTCGGTGAATCCCATCGGGATCGAGACAGCATAAAAATAACCTTTATCAACTAAACCTCCATTCCAAGCCTGAGCGACCTGAAGGGTCGCGCGGCAAGACGTAAAGACAGGTCGGGCTTTCTCGTCCTGACAACCGACCCTTTAGGTCGGCTACCCTTGACAGAGCGTCGTTTATACCGTGCCAGGCATCATAGCGCGAAGAATCGCTCGCGACGATTTGCGACAGATAGAGTAGCCGATTTTCGGCAAACAACCGCGGCTCGTCGCCCTTCGGTCGATAAACCATCGCGAGGGGATCCGGAATCGCCTTAATTATCGGATAACCGCTCGAGACCAACGCGTCAAACAGAGCCCTTTCGCAGGGGGGGGGGGAGATAAAGGTTCCTGCGAAGACAAACCCCTTCTTCGCTCCCTCAACGAGCCGCCCGACAACCGACGAAAAATCAGCCGGCCGAATCTTTCGCGAAAGCCGAACTGCCATCACCGAGCGATCTTCATTAATTAGCTCGATGTTTCCGACACCACTCCACCATTCATCAAGCTCGAAACGCGACGATTCAATCGGGATCGAGACCGTCCTCGCGGCAGACGAGGTTGCCAGATCGCCGGTCGCGCTCGTGATGATACTATCAAAACCGCGTTGAAAAGGCTAGAAATCGGCTAGATATGCTTTCCATAAAATACTGGAAGGCAGGTCAGACCTTCTTTCCGGTATTTTATGGAAAATTAATTAGCTACAGTTTCAAAACTACATAAAACAACAAACGGCTCCTTTCGAAGCCGTTTGCTGTTGGTTTAGCAAACTACTAATGTATCAGATAGATTCGTTCGCTTACATGATGACAAGTCTATCAGCCAAAAATACCCATGGGAGTAGGAAAGCCCAAGTACAAACTGACAGCTGCAGCTATCTTACTAAACGTCTTCATCGTCGGATTGCCGCGCGGCGAAAGAGCGCGATGAAGATTCGGTGCGCTGATTCCCGTTTCAGCTGCGAGGCGCTGAAAGCCAATACCCGCATTAACAAGATCGCGGAACATCGAATTGGCGACATCGGTCTCGCCATTTATCGTCGCCTTAACCGCTTCACGATAATACTCGCGCGCCACCTCGGGATTTTCCCGAATGTCCTTCAAAACTCCTTCTCGATAATCAATCGTCAAAGCCATATTATTCTCCTTTCCTCTTTTGATACTCATTCCACAACATCTTAGCCTCTTTGATATCGCGCTTCTGCGTTTTCTTGTCTCCTCCGCACAGCAGCAAGATCAGTTTATCACCGTCCTTACCGAAATACGCGCGATACCCTGGGCCAAAGAACATACGC
>JAKSOZ010000033.1 GCA_024405265.1 Kiritimatiellia bacterium
TGCATCCTCGTGAAATCTTCAAGCATGCGATTCGATGGGGCGCGAATTCAATTGTTGTTGCACACAATCATCCCTGTGGTAATCCTACGCCAGGACCGCGAGATATTGCGCAAACGAAGTCTTTGCTTGATGTCGCGGAAATCGTTGGCGTAAAATTGTTCGACCACATTGTTCTTGGCGGTGAGTCCTTTGTATCGATTCGAGGGATGGGCGAAGCAGGATTTTGATTATGCAGTTTGTCTCGCAAGGTCCAGATATTCCAGACCAACTTTTGCAAGACCATGAAGATGGCAAGGTTGTCTTCTTTTGTGGGGCGGGGATTTCTCGCCCCGCAGGGCTGCCTGTATTTTCGGAATTGCCAAATATCATTCGTGAGCATGTCGGAGATAGAAAGTCGGTCGGAGAGTCGAATCTTGAAGATGAGCATCGATGGGATTGTGTACTGAATTATCTTGAGAAGAAACTGGGCGATCCTTATGTGATGCGTAAAGCATTGACAGAGGTTTTGACGCCAAAGTTTACGGGGGAGTCGGCATTAAGGACGCATAAAAGTCTTTTGCGCCTTGCCAATGCGAGAGGGGATGATGTCGGCTGCCGTTTGGTCACGACTAATTTTGATCGACTTTTTGAAGAAGTGAAGGAATCTGAAGGACTGCCGATAAAGTCATACATTGCGCCGTTTCTTCCAATTCCAAAGCCGCGTTCGTGGAACGGGGTTGTCTATTTGCATGGTCTCATACCTGAGAATGTTACAAGAGAGGATCTTGGAAATCTTGTTGTGACAAGCGGTGATTTCGGACGGGCTTACTTGTCTGAAAGATGGGCATCGCGATTTGTGTCTGAGATGCTCAGGAATTATACGGTGTGCTTTGTTGGGTACAGTCTCAATGATCCGGTAATGAGATATCTGGTTGATGCTGTCGACGCGGATTATGGAAGATCGGAAGGTGGGGCGCGCGCATACATTTTTGTATCGGACGACTTGGATAGTTTGAAAATTGCTGAAAGTCTTGATCGGAATGAGAGCTTGGTCCAGATCCGATATTCGCACTTAAATAATCATGTTGCATTGCATGAAACCTTGTCATCATGGGCTAATTCGTATCGTCGAGGTGTAAGCGGGAAGATTGCAACAATAGAAAGTAGTGCGATGGCAACACCTGTTGAAGGCGGTGATGATGGCACGAAAGGAAGACTAATTTGGGCTTTGTCAGATACAAGTGGCATTGCGGCAAAGCACTTCGCTTTGATGCAGCCGGTACCGCCTATTGAGTGGCTCGATGTAATCGCGGAAGCTCATTTTCCAGCACATGCAAAGACTCAGGGAACTGCGTCGTTTGTGAGTTTGCGATCTTCGAGCCCCGACGAGGATCCGCGATCGTTCTGGATCTTCAAGTGGATGCTACGGAATCTCAATCATCCTGTTGTTATTAACTATGTGCTTGAGTACGCCATTCCGCTTAAAGACACATACAAGGCGGAGCTTCTTTCGTTTCTTGATCATATTGAGCGGCTGCGAAAAAATGGTCAGACGTCAGAATTGGAAAGGATGCGTTCAGAGTCGCCGCATGGGATTCCGGATGAGTTTACCGAACGCTTGTGGCGCTTAATTGCGTCTGATCGCGTTGGCACGAATTCTCCACTTAATGAAAAAGCGTATGACCTATTGAGTCGAATAGAAGCAGGGGCAGACGATAGCTTGACTTTGATGGAAGCTGGAAAGTGCTTTGTTCCTGTACTTCGTGTTCAAAAGAGTTGGTTACGGTCGTTTGATAAAGGGTCGAAATGTTGTGATTACAAGAATGCCGAATGGTTTTCGTGGCATTTGGATATTGGCGAGCATGATGATGCGTATGTCGCGAAGGGGATATATAAAAAGCTGGGCGGAAGCTTGTGGAAGTTTCTGCCGACGGCGGAGCGGTCGTTGTGTGAGGGGCTTGCGACGGCGATATATCTCGAACCGTTAGCTGAGTATCGGTTTGAACTCTCAAGCGATTTGACGGCAATAGAAGATCATCGGCAGAATCGCGGATTGTTGCGTAAGTGGAGAATCGCTGTTGATGTATTACGTGATGGCTGGCTTGAGCTTGCAAAACGAGATGTGAAGTCGGCTTGCGATTATTATCAGCGGTGGATTAATTCAGAATATCTAACATTGAGGCGCTTGGCTTTGTTTGTGGCAAAGTCAAGTTTGGTGCCTCAAAACACCTGGATAGACGATCTGATTTGTGCGCCTGGCGGCCCGTATGGAGTGTTGTTATGGGCATCGCCGGCGAGTCGCGAGGTGTGTAGATTATTGGCAACGCTTGCAAAAGATGTAGCCGCAGAAAGTGTTGAAAGACTTGTTGAGGCAATTATCAAGGGACCTTCTCCGCGTGTGTATGAGCGAACTGACTGGACAGAGGATCGGATTGTGGAAGCGGTAGATCGTTCTATATGGTTGCGATTAGAGGCATTGATGGAATCTGAATGCGAGTTGCCGGAACTTGCAGTTGACAGGCTTGAATTGCTGCGAAAGAAATACGAATGGAAGAGAACCACCAACAGACAGGAAGAGTTCGGCTTTTGGCATAGTGGCACGGGAGATCCTGATTTTGAGGCAAGCCGTCGACATGTTAAAATTCCCAGAGATTTTGTGGTGATGTGTGATTGGCTGATTCGAGATTTTGAATGTAAAACGAATGAATGGCCGGAACCTGAAGATGACTGGAGTGAGATTTGCAAGAATGACCCAGATGTAGCATTAATGGCGTTGCAGACAACATTAAGAAAGGGTGTGTGGATTGCAGACCGTTGGCATCAGGCCATTGCTGTGTGGAAAGACGAGCTGACGAATGATAAAGCCATAGAAATACTCAAGGAGGCGACATCTGTTCTTGATGAAAGTCAATTTGAGGATGTTGTGAATGTTATTTGTGATTGGATTGAGCGACTTGCGAGAAGCCGAAGTATCTCTGAAGGTGAGTTGGAAAAAATGGCTGACAGGGTTTTGCGATTGCCTTATGGAAAACATCCGCTTGATAATCTTGATATGTTTCGCGAAGGTTCGGTTGGAACAGCTATTAATCATCCTGTTGGAAAGATTGTTACCTCTTTATTGGATGTGAGTTTCCCGGATACAATTCATAAAGGTGAAGGCATCCAGACCTTGTATAAAAAAGTATATTCGCGTGTATGCACGAATGAAAACATTGCGTTTAGATGTGGTAGGGTCATCCTGGCGTCTCGCATGGTTGCATTGTATTATGCGGATGAGCAATGGGTTCGAGAGCGTTTGATGCCGTTCTTTGACTGGGATGTAAGCGAGGCAGAGGCGGTTTCTATGTGGGATGGTTTTCTCTGGACCAATACTATTCATGCTCCACTTCTGAATGATTTGCGTAAAAGTCTATTTGATTCGATAAGGCATCTTGCAGTTTTTAAAGAGGAAAGGCAAGCGCGTCTTTTTGCCTTTATTGTGGCAATGGGCGTTATTGGCACCGATGGTTACGGGAATGATGATTACGCGCAATTGTTGGATGGTGCGAATCAAGTAGGATTGGAAAGTGCAGCTGATACGCTAAAAGGGTTTCTTTACAGAAGAAAGGATGATGGATCAGCTGAAGGGGATGATAGACAATCCGTTGAGCAATGCTGGTTGAATTCTGTAAAGCCATTTATTCATGCTGCGTGGCCTAAGGACAAAAGACGGATGACGGATAAGATACGTCAGGATCTAGCGCTTATCGTTGTTTGTGCCGGGCTTGAAATGCAAGATGCTTATGAGTCGTTAAAATGGGCAATGGGACCTATTGAAGAGTATGATTTTGTTTTGCACACTTTAAACCATGAGCGCTGTGTTGATCATTTCCCAGAGACATCGCTTGATTTGGTGTATATTATTGTTAAGAAAATTCAGTGGAGTACGCATAGCGTTCGTGAATTCTTGGATAGTTTGTCGACAAAGGACAAAAAGTATTTAGAAGATTCTCGGTATAAGGAGCTCAAGTTGCTTGTGGAGAAAAGAGAGGCAGGTGAAATTTGATGGGCTTCGCAAAGTTTCATCTGATTGACACAGCAAAGTGTCACACAAAACATGTACGTAGAGGAAATATGAGCTGGTTTCCAAAGAGAGATAAGCTTGATCCGGTGCAGGCGTCGGCGGTCGATTTCGCCGTGGCACAGGAGGGGAACTTCTACATTTCGGGTGAGGCCGGGACGGGGAAGTCGGTTGTGCTGGCGCATATTGCCGCGAAGTTCAATGCGGAATGATGGTATAATTTGAAGCGGAGATGAAGAATGAAGAAGGTTGAGAGGGAAGCGATTGCCAAAGTCGTCGAGAATTGCCGCGAAGTTCAATGCGGAATGAGGTCGCAAAAACAGTCGGCGATATGACGCTACAATACTATTATAAAGAATGATAAAACTAGGGAAAAGAGCTTGTTTGCCCGTCAAGTATCATGATGAGGAAAAGCCGTCGGCTTTATCTTCGCCCACGGCTCGGAGTGTGAACTATCTAGACTATGACCAAAGGGATGCATGGCTGAAGTATAAGCTTGATTTTTCGAGGTGGGAAAGTGTATAATAACCGACATCATGAAAAATTGTGCAAGTTCTGTTGAGAAGAAGCTTTTGATCGTCGAGTCTCCGGCTAAAGCCAAGACTATCGGTAAGTATCTAGGTCCGGAATTCATCGTTAAAAGTTCCGTTGGACATATTCGTGATTTGCCTAAAGAGTCGGGTGCTATCGCAATCAAGGAAGTAGGGAGCGACTCTTGGACATTCGAACCCAAGTACGAAATCTCCGACGGTAAGACAAAAGTCGTCAATGAGCTTAAAAGTTCGCTTAAAGACGTTTCATCCGTTTATCTCGCGAGCGATCCTGACCGCGAAGGAGAAGCGATCGCTTGGCATTTGAAGGAGGTTTTAAGCTCTAACGCGAAGACGAAGCCGTTCTATCGCGTTTCGTACAACGAAATCACGAAGTCGGCGGTCTTGAAAGCCGTCGCCGAACCTCGCGATATTGATATGCCGCGCGTGGATGCACAACAAGCGCGACGCATTCTCGATCGTTTGGTCGGCTATAAGGTTTCGCCCTTACTCTGGAAGAATATCAATTGCCCGAATAATCGTTCGCTTTCTGCGGGTCGCGTTCAGTCGGTCGCGCTTCGACTTTTGGTCGAGCGTCAGCGCGAAATCGATGCGTTCAAAAGCGAGAAATACTTCCTTATGGGGGTCGAAGCGCGAAAAGCGGGCGATAGCAAGACTTTCGTTGCCAAGCTCTCGAGAATCGACGGCGAGAAGCCTCAGGTTAAATCGCGCGAGGAAGCGAACACGATCATTCTCGAACTCTCGGACGTAACGCTTGAGGTGACGGATCTTAAGGTTCAGCCCAAGACGCGCCATGCTTTGCCGCCGTTCACGACATCTACGCTTCAGCAGGCAGCTTCAAGCGTTCTCGGTTTTTCGCCGGGGAAAACGATGAAGCTGGCGCAAAGCCTTTACGAGCACGGGCATATTACTTATATGCGTTCGGACTCGGTTAACGTTTCCGAACAAGCTCGCGCGTCCGCGAAGGCGTTCATCGAGAAGGCTTTCGGTAGCGAATATTATCCCGAGACGCCTAATTTCTTCAAGGCGAAAGCTTCGAAGGGCGGGGTGCAGGCGCAGGAAGCGCATGAAGCGATTCGTCCGACTCACGTCGAATCGGTTCCGAAGAATTTGAGCCTCGACGCTTCGGAGATGAAACTCTACGATCTTATTTGGCGACGTTTCGTAGCGAGTCAGATGGCTGACGCGAAAACGACCGTCTCCACGATCTCGATCGCCGCGCGCAAGGCGCTCTTGAAGCACGACTATCTTTTTACCGCTTCCGCTACCACGATTGATTTCGAAGGCTTCTTGAAAGTAATGAAGCTTTCGCTTAAAAAGAAAAAGGCTGAAGAGGAGGAAGATGAAGATGGCGATGAAGTCGCGTATCTTCCGCGCGTCTCGCTCGCCGAGCAATTGGAGGCAGTTCGTTGGCTCGCGGATGAGAAGGAGACGAAAGGTCCTTCGCATTACAGCGAAGCGAGCCTTATCAAGGCGCTCGAAGAAAACGGAGTCGGTCGTCCTTCGACTTATGCCGCGACGATCGAAACGTTGAAACTTCGTGAATACGCCAAGACCGAAAAGAAGAAACTCATTCCGCTCGAACGCGGTATTCTCGTTTGCGATTGGCTCGTGAAAAAAATGGATTCGTTCTTCAATGTCGGCTTTACCGCCGATATGGAAGCGAAGCTCGATAAGGTAGAAGAAGAGGGAGTGCCGATGAATCGCATGCTTAGCGATTTTTACAAGCAGTTCCTGTCTTCGCTCGGCGGGACGGTCGAACCGGCTCCCGATAGAGAGAAATTCGAGTCGGTCTTCGAGATGCTCTCGGAAGTGAAAGAATGGAAGAGTCCGAAGAAAGTCGGAAAGCGCGTTTATGACGATAAGGCGTTCGTTGAAAGCGTTAAGGAGCAGGCGAATAGCGGCGAGCGACCGCTTTCCGCGCGTCAGCTCGAATTTCTCGTTCGCATGGTTATCGCCTATGCCGCGCAAATCGAAAACGCGCAACAGCGTCTTAAAGAGGCGGGCTTAGCCGCGAATTCCGGCACCGTGCCTAAGGCTGACGAGGAGCTTTGTCGCTATTGTTTCGAGATAATGGATCGAATCGGCGGGATGGAGGCGAATGACTTCATGAAGTCTCTTCGACTGCAGTTCGATCGCGGCAAAGGCCTGTCGATGAAGCAATTCACGATTCTCGCCAAGGCTGTCGGCGAAAATGCGGGAGCTTTGGAAGACGTCGATGAGATTCATGCGAAGCTTTCCGAGTTCGTCGAAGGCGGATTTACGAAACGTAATATCGATACGTCCATTCGCGATGTGATCAAGCTCTTCGATGGCGTTACCGAATGGAGACCGGCGGTTCGCAAGGGCAAAAGGGTCTATGATGACGAAATATTCGTCAAATCGATCTCCGAGCAATTCACTCGTCGCGGGCAGCTTTCGGCGCGTCAGGCGATGGCGCTTAAGCGTCTGGCGTTAGTCTACCGCAAGAATATTCCCGATTTCGACGCTAAGGTCAAGGCCGCCGGAATCAGCTTCGACGGTGTCGATCTTCATGAAGCCGAATAAGGCCACGTTCGACGATCCTTACGTCAAGAAATTCGACGCGTACATGGTGGGCGAGCGTAACGTCTCCGAGTCCACGCGCTCGAATTACCTCGTAGACGTCGCTCAATTGGTCACTTCCCGTTTCGGTTTCGAGGCGGAAGGACCGTTTGACTGGGCGGAGATTCAGGATCTTGACGTAAGAAAGTTCTTGATTACGCTTTCGAAAAACGGAGCTGAGGCGACTACCGTAGCGCGTAAGCTCGCGGCGGTCAGAACGTTCTTTCGCTTTTTAAGACGAGAAGGTGCGATTGTCAGAAATCCGACGATGTACTTGAGGTCGCCCAAGCAAGCGAAGAAATTGCCGCGAATTTTATCGATAGAAGAAACCGAAAGCTTCCTCCAGCAGCCGCTTAAGGATTTCGCTGCGGGAATGCTTTCTCAGCACGCGGCGATTCGTGATACCGCGCTTTTCGAGTCGCTCTACTCTACCGGCTGCCGAATCAGCGAGCTCATAGCCTTGAAATGGGGCGAGATCGACTTCGCGCGCGGAACCGCCATCGTTAAAGGCAAGGGCTCGAAAGAGCGTCTCGTGGTCTTCGGTCGCGAGGCGGTTCGAGCCTTGACGGCGCTAAGAAAAGTCGTTGAACGAAAACGCGAAGAACTTGCGAATGACGATGCGGTCATTTTTTTGACCGATACCTTGAAGCCGATTTACGCGCGCTACGTAGAGCGGCAGATGAAGCGTTATCTCGCGCGAGCCATGCTTCCGACTGATCTTTCGCCGCATAAGCTTCGTCACAGTTTCGCGACGCATCTTCTTGATGCGGGAGCGGATTTGAGAAGCGTTCAAGAAATGCTCGGACATGCCTCGCTTAATACGACCCAGATTTACACGCACGTCTCGATAGAGAAGTTAAGAGACGAATATTCCAAATTCCATCCGAGGGCTTGAAAGAAAATGCCGTTATACGTATATGAAGCGAAAAATTCCGCGCAAGCATGCGATAAGTGCCGCGAGGGTTTTGAAATCTCCCAATCGCTGAAGGACGATAAACTTACGCGTTGTCCCGATTGCGGCAATGAAATTTATCGCGTGATTCAGGCGCCCGGGCTTACTCATTCCAAGACGGATTTGCATTATCGAGCCAAGCGCGCGGGCTTCAAATGCCTTAAGAAAGTCGAGAAGGGCGAGTACGAAAAAATTTACTGACGACTACCCTTTGTAAACTGAAATATGATATAATATCTTCAACTTGACAAAGTGGCATTGCCCATATTGTACACTTGAGGAGAGTAAATGGCCAGAACCAAGAAAAACAAAACGGATATCGTCGAGAAAAAGCCGAGCGGCGCTAAGCGTGGTCGCAAAAAACGCGTTGAAGAGACCAGCGAGGAATTGGATATCGGTGAAGACGATATGCCGCCGGATGATTCGGATGAGGAAGAATTGTTATCTTCCGGAAGCTTCGACTCCGAGAAAATCGCGGCTGATGTCGAACGAAAAGAAGCGGAAGCCAACGAAGAAGATGATTTGGATTTGCCGAGCGAACCCGAGCCGGCGTTTACGGTCGGCGAAGATATCGACGCGTCGAGCGACGTGATCATGCCTTCGATGGAAGGTCTGTCGATTCTTATCAAATCCGAACTTAATGACGTGATTCAAGACGTGAAGCGCCGTAGCGAAGCGAATGGCGGTTACATCACGTTCGAAGAACTGAATCAGATCCTTCCTTCGAATATCGTCGACGCGATTCAGAGCGATCACTATCTTAAGATTCTCGAACAACTTAATGTTCAGGTCATCCGCGAAGATGATGTCAAGAAATGGCTCGAAGCGAAGAACTCGAAGACCGATCAGCGTCGCAGTGACATTATCGAAGATCCGATCAGAATGTATCTCCATCAGATGGGCCAGGTTCAGCTCCTCTCTCGCGAGAACGAAATCGAGATCTGCACGATTATCGAACATGCCGAGTCGCTCGCCAAGGATGTCTTCAATCGCTATTTGTTCACGCCCGGAATGTACGCGCGCTATCTCGATCGCTTGGAGGGTCAGTATGAACGCTTCGATCGTATCGTGACCGACAAGTTCGAAGATAATCGCGACGCTTATATGGAGCTTATCCCCAAGCTTCGCAAGCAGGTTAAAGAGGTCGAAAAGCGTCTTTCCGATGCGAGCAGTAAGTATTTGGCCGTTACCAAGCAGAAGAACGCTTCGCCCGCCGTCGTTCGTGGTGCCGAAAAGGCGCTTTCGAATGCCCGCGCGGCGCTTCGTCAGTGTTTTGAAGACTTGAGCTTTAAGCAGAAAGTTCTCGAAACGCTTTGCGCGGAAGTCGATGAAACGATGTATTTGCCTTATCGCAAGTACGTCTCCGACTACGCGAAACTTAACCAGTTGCGTCCGTCTAAAAAGCGCGATGCGGAAATCGCCGCGGTTCGCGAGAAGATGGAAGCGCTTGAGGCTAAGTTCGGCATGACCGGCGAGGAATTCGTGACTTCGTTCACGGAGCTTCGTAAGGTCTTGAAAGACGGCCAGAAGGCGAGAACGAAAATGGTTGAGGCGAACTTGCGCCTCGTCATTTCGATCGTCAAGAAGTACATGAACCGCGGACTTTCGTTCCTCGATCTTATTCAAGAAGGCAATACCGGCCTTATGAAGGCGGTCGAGAAGTTCGAATACAAGCGCGGTTATAAGTTTTCGACGTATGCTACGTGGTGGATTCGTCAGGCCGCGACTCGCGCGATTGCCGATCAGGCGCGCACGATTCGTATTCCCGTGCATATGATCGAAACGATCAATAAGCTCATGCGCGTTCAAAAGCGCTTGATTCAGAAGCTCGGTCGTGAACCGAACGAGGAAGAACTCGCTAAGGAGATGAATCTTCCGCCTGAACAAGTCAAGCAGGTTCGTCGCATGGCTCAACAGCCCATATCGCTGCAGTCGAAGGTCGGTGATAATGACGACGCGCACTACGGCGATTTCATCCCCGATCAGACGAGCGAGAATCCTTTTGAAGTGACGGAAGGTCACTTGCTGAAGGAGCGGTTGCGTGATATTTTGAACACGCTTACCGATCGTGAACGTCAGGTCGTGGATTTGCGCTTCGGCCTCTCGGACGGGTATAGCCGTACGTTGGAGGAAGTCGGGCGCATGTTTAACGTTACCCGCGAACGTATTCGTCAGATCGAGGCGAAGGCGCTTCGCAAACTCCGTCATCCGAGCCGTATGAAGACGCTCGGAGATTACCGTAATAACTGAGATAAAAGAAGAAAGTAGAGAGAAGAAATGAATTGTTGTATCTATACGTCGGTTGGAATTGCGGCGGCGTCCGCTATTATCGGTTTCGTCCTCGGCCGTCTTTCCAAGTGCGATAAGTCCAAGTGTGCCAAGAAAGCCCCCGGTCAGAAGAAAGTCGAGAAGCCTTTCGAAAAGCGCAAACCTCATCCCGCGCCCGCTGATGGTTCGATTGAAATCTACGTCGGTAACTTGAGCTACGACGTTACGGACGAAGTCCTTAACAAAGAATTCGCCGCGTTCGGTAAGGTCAACTCCGCTCGTATCGTCATCAATCGCTATAACGGTAAGTCCAAGGGTTTCGGTTTCGTTCAGATGCCTAATCGCGAGGAGGCCGAGGCGGCGGTCAAGGCTCTTGAAGGCAAGGAAATCATGGGCCGTAAGATCAAGTGCAACGAAGCGAAGAATCTTATCTAAAATATGACGAAAGTTCTCGTACCTCTCGCTAACGGCTTCGAAGATATCGAAGCGATCACGATTATCGACGTTTTGCGCCGCGGACGTGTGGAAGTGGTTACGGCTTCGATTTCGGACGAGCTCGAAGTCATGAGCGCTCATGGCGTTGCCATGAAAGCCGATGGCCTTTTCAAAGATGTTGCCGAAGACGAATACGACGCCGTAATACTCCCCGGAGGAGGCGAGGGTACGGAGAACTTGAAGCGTTCGGTGCCGGTTATCGAACGCCTTCGCCGTCAGGCCGAAGAAAGGCGCCTTATCGCAGCGATTTGCGCGGCGCCTACCGTCCTCGAAGTGGCGGGCGTTCTCGATCGCGAAACTCAGGTTACCTGCTATCCGAGTTGCCAGATGGAGCTCGATCGCCCGTGGACGAGCGCGCCCGTCGTTCATGACGCTAACATCATTACCGGTCAGGCTCCGGGTACGGCGCTCTTGTTCTCGCTCGTTCTTTTGCAAACGCTTGAAGGCGAAAATGCCGCGCGTAAAGTCGCGCGTGCGATGGTAACGGACGTTCTTTACTGATGTTCAAACCTGTACTTCATGCTTTGGTACTGGTCTTGGCGGCCTTGGCGGTCGTCGGCGCGGTTAAGTATTTGAGCGAAAACGCGCCTCGAAAAGATTCTCTGACGATCGACGGGGCGAGGCTTCCGATCGCCGAATTCTTCGCTCAGGCCGGCGAGAGAGTCGGGAAGTTGGCGCTTGACGAAGCGAGTAAAGATGATGCGCTTCGTCGTTATGCGCGAGCGCTGATTGAAAACGAGATCAAGAATCGTGTCATGGTCGGAGCTCCGCAGAGTTGCCTTGAAGATCCGAAGGCCTACTATGAATATTATAAGTCGGAGCTTAGAAAGCACAAGATTTCTTGCCCTGAGTTTCCTGAAGTCGAAAGATATTTGAACAATCTTAGAATGGAGAAATAAGATGAAACAGTTACTCTTTTCCATAATGTTCACATTCGTCGCGCTTATGCTTGGCGCTGTAGAATATCCTACCCCCGGCGCTTCGGTTCCGAAGGGCTTTGTCGACGATTTCAAGAAGGCTTGCGAGGATGCGAAGGCGACCGATCGTTTCGTGTTCGTTTGCTTTTCTGGTAGCGATTGGTGCGGATGGTGCGTCAAGCTCGAAAAAGAAGTCTTTTCCGCCGGGAAGACCGAGGGAGAATTCGCCGAGCGTCTGAAAGACGACTACGTACTCGTCTTCATCGATCTTCCGATGAAACGCGAATTGCTTTCGCCGCTCGCTAAAGAGCAGAACGAACCCCTCGTTAAGGAATATAATGTTAAGGGTTTTCCGACGGCCCTGATCATTGACCCCGCGAAGAATAAAGTCGTTGAAAAGACCGGCTATCGCCGTGGTGGTATCGACGGTTACGTTGAATATTTGTTGAACGTTCACCGCAATGCCGATAAGATCGCCGAGCGAAACGCCGCGTTAGAGAAATACGTCAGACCTATTGATCATCGCGTTGAGGCGATTTTTAACGACCTTAATCAACGCTGCGGTGAATATATCGACGCTGAGCTCGGTAAAGAGGGTAATACCAAAACCCGCGAAGAACTTAAGGAGGAGTGCTTTAAGTTCGTTCCCGAGGTTATTCCCGAGCTCGAAAAGATCATTGCCGAATTCAAGGCGGCGGAAATTCCCGATATCGTGAAAGCCGATGTCGCGCGTAAGCTCGAGAATATCGCCGGATACTTGGAGTATATCAAGAAGCAGTCCGAAAACGTGAATGCCAAGTAAGCTTTTACGTTTATTCGCTTTTATCCCGCTACTGGCTTCGGCTAAAACCGAGGTCAGTTTTCTCTTTTCATACGATCCCGACCATCCGGAGACTCCGGCGACGCGGCAAATCCTTGAGCTGGCCAAAACGGAGAACGAGCTTGAGCCGATGAAGTGGGGAGGCCTCGTCTTGCCCGGAGCCGGAGGACGCTCGACTTTCATGCTTGCGCTTGCGGGCGGTACCGCGCCCGATGTTTATAAAGCGTGGTTCCATATCCTTAGGCACGACGTCGAGCAAGGCTTCGTTTATCCGCTTGACGAGTGGTGCATGGGAGGTGTAGAGGGAGTGGAAGAGAGTGATCTTTGGGATAAGGTAAGAACTTATAAAGGTCATGTTTGGGCGCTTCCGATGCCTAAAGCAGCGTACTACGGAATAATTTATCGTAAGGATCTGGTTAAAGAAGTTGGGCTTGATCCTGAAGCTCCGCCGCGAACTTGGGATGAGTTCAAGACGTGGTGCGTTAAGCTTACGAAGAGCGGGCGTCGAGCTTTCGCGATTGAAAATCGACCTTGGGGATTTTTGCCTTGGGTCCAATCGGCCGGAGGAGACGTTATCGATCCCGAGAAGGGCGTCGCCACTTTCGATAGCCCTGCCGCTCTTTCCGCGGCGAAATTTCTTCAAGAACTGGTAAGGCTTGACGTCGTGCGCGCTATGCCGGTACTGTCGGTAACCGACGATATGGGTCAGCTATTCGTAAGCGGTGAGATCGCCGCGATATTCGGAGGTGAAGATTTGGTCTTGCGATTGACTGAGATCTTGAATTTTCCGAGCGATCTGATCGGAATCATGCCGTTCCCGGCGATTGATGAAAATCATGCGTGCGTTCTTCAAGCTCATCGCCACTTTTATGCGATGAGCGAATCCGCCGGGCATCGTCCGAAAGAAGAGCGTGATATGATTTTCAAGTGCCTGAAAGCGCTTACCGATCCCAAGACGGTAGATGAAGAAGTCAGGCGTAATGTCGAAGAAGGGCGCGCTAAATGGTGTAATCCGAAAGATCTTCGAAGGCTTGGATTCGATAAAGAAGCGGATGAGATTCCTCCTGCGCTCGTAAAGATGTACGAGGAACTCGAATCGGGTAAGATTCTTGCCGTTACGGAGCCGTATGTAGGTTTTTGGCAAGGTGCAAGCGATATAATTCAACGTAAATTCCTTGGAATCCTGCTTTCCGATAGCGGCAAGACTTTCGATTACGCCTCGGCGCTTAAAGAAATTACCGCCGAAGCCAATCGCGGACTCATGTTCGAATACGATAAATCGAGCATCGAAAAAGCGAGACCTTATGCCCGCGTTATCTTAGGTGCATTTCTTATATGTCTATCGATTTGCGCGTACCTTGTTTATCGCGCTAAAAAGGCGACTCCTTGTCCTACGCCTACCTCTAAATCCTACGCCTTCTCTCTCGCTCCTTGGTTGTTTTTGGCGCCGGCGGTGATTTCGATCGCGCTGTGGAGCTATTATCCGCTTTTGCGCGGCGCTTTGATGGCGCTTCAGGATTACAAGATCGTCGGTTCAGCGACTTTCGTTGGGCTCGATAACTTCATCCGTGTCGCTACCGACAGTGCTTTTTATCTCGCTTGGATCAGGACTTTCGAGTATGTCGCCGTGACTCTTGTACTCGGATTTTTGACGCCGATATTGCTCGCGATCATGCTTTGCGAAATTCCGCGCGGCAAGATCTTTTATCGCTTCTTGTATTTTCTTCCTCATTTGACGAGTGCGCTCGTGGTGACGCTCTTGTGGAAGTTGATGTTCGATCCTACCGAGAACGGAATTTTGAATCAGATCCTTTTGAGTGTCGGTCTTTCGAAGCAGTCTTGGCTTCAGGATCCAGCGTGGGCGATGGTGTGTTGTATCGTGCCTGGAGTTTGGGCCGGAGCCGGTATAAGTTCGCTTATTTATATCGCCGCGCTCTCTTCGCTTCCGCAGGATTATTATGAAGCTGCCGCGATTGACGGCGCCGGATTTTTAGCCCGCTTTCGTCATGTCACGTTCCCTCAACTCGCGCCGCTCATGGTCATTAATTTCGTTGGCGCGTTTATCGCCGCGTTTCAGGGGATGGGTTCGATCTTCTTACTGACTTTCGGGGGTCCGGGCGACGCGACTCAGGTCCTTTCGCTTCAGATTTGGAAAGAAGCTTATAACAATCTTCGTTTCTCGACGGCGACGACGATGGCATGGTTCCTCGGCTTCGCTTTGATCGGCTTCACATATCTTCAAATTCGCTTTTTGCGTAGAGTGGAATTTCGCCGCGCGGCGGCTTCTTGAAAAACATGAATAGACTTCAGAGCAGGCTCGGTTTTTTGATGCTTACTGCCGGTTGTGCAGTAGGGCTCGGGAACGTATGGAGATTTCCGTTCGTTGTCGGAAAAAACGGCGGCGCGGCGTTCGTGCTCGTTTATCTCATATTTCTCCTTATTCTCGGTTTTCCGCTATTAACGGCGGAACTCGCGCTTGGTCGCGGTTCCGGATCCGGCTTGGAAGGCGCGTATAAGCGGCTATCCTCGACGCATTCTCGGCTTTGGGGAATTTTGGGGACCGTGATATTTTCCGGTAATGTTCTTTTGATGATTTATTATACCAGCGTCGCCGGTTGGCTCGAGAGTTTCATGGTGAGCTATTTGACGAGCGGCTCCGCTCGCGATTTCTCTTCGCTCTTGGCATCAGCTCCGACCTCCGGAGCATACATGTTTTCCGCGGTTGCGATTGCGACTTTGATTTGCGCCTTGGGGCTTAATCGCGGCGTTGAACGAATAACGAAAGTGATGATGATTTCGCTGTTGGCGTTGATCTCGATGATTGCCGTGAAGGCGCTTTCTTTGCCGGGGGCGATGAAAGGGGTCGAGTTTTATTTGAAACCCGATTTCGCGCCGTTATTAGCTTCGCCCTTAAGCTTTTGCTTCGATGCGATGGCCCAGGCGTTCTTCACGCTCTCGGTCGGTGTCGGAGCGATGACGATATTCGGTAGCTATATCGATAAGCGTTATTCGCTCGCGAAAGAGGCTTCGCTTATCATTATGATCGATACTTTCGTAGCTTTCATTTCAGGCCTCGTGGTCTTTCCCGCGTGTGCGGCGTTCGGAATTGACGTGAAGGCGGGGCCGGGGCTTATCTTCGAAGCGCTACCGAGCGTCTTTTCGTCGATGACGGGCGGGGGCCTTTGGGGTTTCATATTCTTTCTCTTCTTATCATTAGCGGCGCTTACGACGGTAGTCGCCGTCTTCGAGTGCATTATCGCCGGATTCGAGAAACTCTTTGATTTGTCGCGTTTGAAAGCGGTGATGCTTACGGGACTTACGGTTGCGATCCTTTCGCTTCCGTGTGTCTTATTCAAAGGGGTGCTTGAGATCGAAGATTTCGTTTTCTCGCAGTTCTGGCTTCCGATCGGAGGGCTTTCGATGTGCCTTTTCGTGTCGCTTAAGTCCGGTTGGGCCTACGACGAATTTGCCGCGGAAGTCGCTACGGGAGAGGGCTTCGGGTTTCCTCGTTTCTTCCGATATTTATTCCGCTACGCGATTCCGGCGCTGATCGCGCTGATCGTTATCGGGGGCGTTTCTTAAGCTCTTTGATCTGATCGCGCAGATACGCGGCGCGTTCGAACTCGAGATTGTCCGCCGCCTCCAGCATGTCGCGCGTCATTTCGGCGATGAGTTCGGACATATCTCCCGCTACACCTACGCCTTTCCCGTCGCCTACGCCTTTAACCTTTTTATCCGCCTTGAAGACGTATACGTTTTCGTTGAGCGCGCGTTTGACCGTCTTCGGAACGATACCGTGCTCTTCATTGTAGGCGATTTGTTTTTCGCGATGCTTTTTCGTGATTCGAAGGAGATCTTTGATCGCGTCGGTCTTTTTATCGGCGTAAAGAATCACGCGGCCTTTTTCATGACGGGCGGTTCGGCCCGCGGTCTGGACTAGCGACGTGGTCGAGCGTAAAAAACCTTCCTTGTCGGCGTCGAGAATCGCGACTAGCGCTACCTCAGGTAAGTCGAGACCTTCGCGAAGGAGATTGATCCCGACCAAGACGTCGAATTCTCCCTTACGCAAGCGATGAAGAATCTCGACTCGTTCGATCGCGTCGATATCGGAGTGAAGATATTCAACCTTTATCCCGACGTCGCGTAAGTAAGAGGTTAAATCTTCCGCGCTGCGTTTGGTCAGCGTCGTAACCAATACGCGGTCGGACTTCACTTCTTGAATTTCCGCGATCAAATCATCGATCTGGTTCTTAAGAGGACGAATCTCGATAATCGGATCCAGGAGGCCTGTCGGGCGAATGACTTGCTCGGCGACAGTCTTCGATTGTTCGTATTCGTAGTCGCCGGGCGTGGCCGAGCAATAAACGATTTGCTTGACCTTGGAATTGAACTCGTCGAAAGTCAAGGGGCGATTGTCTTTCGCGCTCGGGAGCCTGAATCCGAAGTCGACGAGGCGCGATTTGCGCGCTTGATCGCCGTTATACATCGCTCTGATTTGCGGAACCGAGACGTGGCTTTCGTCGATGATCGTAAGAAAATCGTCCGGGAAATAGTCGATCAGACACTCCGGCGCCGAGCCGGGGGCGCGACCGGAAAGGGGACGCGAATAGTTCTCGATGCCGTTGCAGTATCCGAGCTCGCGCATCATTTCGATATCGTATTCGGTGCGCTCGCGTAGGCGCTGCGCTTCAAGCAGTTTTCCTTTCGACTCGAAGAAGGCGAGTCGATCTTTCAATTCCGCTTCGATTCTTGAGAATGCAGCGTCGAACTTGTCCTTGCCGAGGACGAATTGCTTGGCGGGGGTAATCACCACGGCCGGCATGTTGACGCCGGTCCTGCCGGTAAGCGGATCGAGTTCGCAGATACGATCGACTTCATCGCCGAAGAATTCGACGCGGATCGCCTTGGTTTCATAAGCGGGGAAAATATCAAGAACATCTCCACGGACGCGGAAAGTGCCTTGTTGGAAATCGAAGTCGTTACGCGTATATTGCGCTTCAATGAGGTCGGAAATGAATTTCCCTCTTCCTCCTGCGCCTACGCCTTCACCTACTCTTATCTTTACCGTCAGATCCCGATATTCGTCCGATTCGCCGAGGCCGTAAATACAACTGACCGAAGCGACGACGATTACGTCTTTTCTTGCGATCAATGCATTAGTGGCCGCTAGACGGTAGCGTTCGATTTCCTCATTGATCGAAGCGTCTTTTTCGATATAAGTATCGGTTTGCGGGATGTAGGCTTCGGGTTGATAATAATCGTAGTAAGATATGAAGTATTCGACGGCGTTATTCGGGAAAAACTCTTTGAGCTCCGCGAAGAGCTGGGCGGCGAGTGTTTTATTGTGCGAAAGAATTAGAGTCGGACGATTCCATTTCGCAATCAAGTTCGCCATCGTAAAGGTCTTACCCGAGCCGGTTACGCCCTGGAGAATAAGCCGGTTATCGCCGCGTTTAAGGCCCTGATACAATTTGTCAATCGCCTCCGGCTGATCACCGGTCGGTTTGAATGTGCTTTTGAGATCGAAAAGAGACTTCATGCTTTTTGATATTATATCATAATCTCGGCTGATTTTGGGGACAGACCCCGATTTGTACGTACGGTAGATTATACCTACTTTTGCCTTTACCTTGTGTCGGCGAATTTGCCCGCGCATGGCACCCTGGTCGAATTCGGCGAGCTGCCGCTTCGCTTTCGGTCTCG
>JAKSOZ010000034.1 GCA_024405265.1 Kiritimatiellia bacterium
GAGAAGATGACTCGCTTGAAGCGGCTCGGGTTGAGACTAATCTAAAGATTGTCGAGACCCGTAGACGCCGAAAGCGAGGCTCTTATCAGTCAGGAGCACAGTTGCGGGCAAATTCGCCGACACAAGGTAAAGGCAGTGAGTAAGTATAATCTACCATACGCGGCAAATTGTAAGCGGCAACTTCGTATCAAGTAGCCGCTTACTTTGATAAAAGTAGCCGCTATAAACGACCAAAGTAGCCGCTTACTTTAGAGCAAGTAGCCGCTTACTTTGGAGCGAGTAGCCGCTTCAATTCAATACCGTGAGCTACCAGGGAACGGCAAGCTAATGGAAGAGGGGATTAAATTGGTCGGAGCGGAGGGATTTGAACCCTCGACCTTTTGCTCCCGAAGCAAACGCGCTACCAGACTGCGCTACGCTCCGACACGGGAATTTTCGTCTTAAACGAAAACGGCGTATAGTATACTATTTTTGCCGCGCAAAGTCAATGGGGGTAAAGCCTTACATACGACCGGAAAGCGCATCGATCAAATCGCATAGGCGCTTGTAGGCAACATAAAGCTCATCGTTCGTGACCTGGAACATATATTCTCCGGCACGAGCCATCTCCCCTTCGGCATTGTTCATACGCTTTTCGATCGTCGCCATCGAATCGGTACCACGCCCGATCAAACGAGCGCGAAGCTCCTCAAGCGACGGAGGATTGATGAAAATATCGACATACCCGAGCTTCATCGGATCATTGTTAGGAAGCGATCGCACGTAAGAGCGCACTTTCGCCGCTCCCTGAACGTCGATATCGAGAATCATCGAATTGCCTTCGGCAAGCACCTCCGAAATCGGTCCTTTTAGCGTACCGTAATAGTTATCATGAACTTTGGCATATTCGATGAACGCGTCTTCCTTAAGAAGCTCCTCAAAACGTTCCTTCGAGAGGAAGTGATAATCAAGGCCGTCTTCTTCTTCGCCACGAGGCGCACGAGTAGTGCAGGAAATCGAATAAACGATATCCGAATACTCCTGCAAGAGCATATCGATCAAGGTCGATTTACCGCAACCCGAAGGCGCGGAAAGAACAATAAACAAAGGCTTGGTTTTCATCATTTCCAGTACTTTCGGAGTTTCTTTTCGATGAGTTTCCAGAGTTCCCCGTTGCTTTTCACGGCGATAATCTCTTCTTTCGTCTTCTTATCGGCGATGACTTTAAGAAAGTTCGCAGTGAAGTTCATATAGAAAGCGCTTCCCGAAACCGGAATCGAAGCGAGAACGACGAGATTGACGATATTCCCGTCATCATCCCACTTGACACCCGACTTGGAAACGCCGATAGCGACCGCCGGAAGCGAATTCTCGACGCCGCGGACATGAGGAAGCGCGATTCCGCCATTCATGGCCGTGGAAAGAATCGACTCACGCTGAAGAGTGCCGTCGACAATCGCTGCGGCATCATGGACGCGGCCCGTCTTCTCCATCAGTTTCGCAAGCTCATACACCACCGCCTCGCGCTCATCACTCGCAAGCTCGGCGACCATCATCTCGGGAGAAGAAAAGCGTTCAAAGCCTTCGCGATCTTCTTCGTTCGACCCCTTCGACAGAACGACGGTCGAACCGTCATCGCAAAGGACTCGTCCACAGGCCTGACAAGCGACGAGATGTTCGCCGCGCTTGATCATCTGAGCCATCGAAACGGGAACCGCCATGCCGCAGCCGGCGCAACAACCATTGACGACCTGAGCCAGAACGAGGTGATTGCGCTTATAGATACGATCGAAGAGCGCTAACGCGCGAACATCAAGCTCGCTTTTCAACGATTCGATTTCATCCGTAAGTCGATCGATCTGAGAGCCGTCTCCGTGAGCATGATGCTCATCACGAGCGAGAACCAGTTCTTGGAGATGCTTTAGTATTTCTATTTGAGACTTCATAAGTTTATCGCGTCTTAATCGTAAATATGCGTCCGCACATGTGACAAGTTATATCAAGCTTCTCGGGAAGCGAAGCTTTCTCGACGTCGCTAAGCGCTCCGAGCATCGCGACCGCACGCTCCGGAGAACAGCGGCACGCGAACTTAAGCTCGGTCGTCTTTTTAAGCTCGGCACCTTTCAGTCCCAGCTCATCAAGTAAACGGCGGGAAGAAACGTTAAGCGATTTAAGCTTCGAAAGCTTACAGCTGACGAGTTCGCCGACATGATCGGGCATATCTTCAACCATTACGCCCTTAGCGCCGAGAATCTCGACATCGTCACTAACCGACGCTTCAAGCTTGATGCAAGCCTTACGCTGAAGAGAGCCGGCGAGATAACCGTCGAACGAACGCGAGATACCCTGAGAAAGAATACGTCCAGGGACCGTACGGGTAATCTGAAGCTGAACATCGCCCAAAACTTCTTTATCCTTAGGCACGCGAACGCCGTCGAAATCATCGAGAATCTTTTTCTCGGTATAGCCACGGAGCGTACCCTCGCTCGTACATTCGACATTAAGGCCGCCGAGAGGGCCCGAGCACTTCATCTGAACGGACACGCTCTCATCTTTTTCGCTCATTTCCGCGCCCAAAAGCGCCGCGCCCGCAAGCGCTTCAGCCAAATATTTCGCCGCGGTCGGTCCCGACAAGTGAGCCTTGGCGAGTTCTTGAGCGGCGTCTTTCACGTCGACTATCGTTACCGCGACTTTATTTAGCGGATCGTACCATTCTTCTCTCATGGAAAAACTCCTGTAAAATCCCCTTCCCCTCTTCTTCCATCACGCCCTTGATCACTTCCGGGTGATGATTAATCCCGGGATGAGCGAAAATATCGAAGACCGTGATTCCGCCGCGCTTGGGATCGCTGACTCCCCAGATAACCGTCTTCACTCGCGCAAGCACAATCGCCCCCGCACACATCGGGCAAGGCTCTTTCGTCACGTAAAGGCGAGAAGAAGTAAGTCGCCAATTTCCCTTCGCCTGAAACGCCGCGGATAAAGCAAGCATTTCTGCATGGGCGGTAGCGTCGACGAGCCCTTCGGTCTGATTATGAGCTCGGCCCAAAATCAACGAAGTGGTCGGATCGAAATCTTCACTCGGTTCGACGATAACGCATCCGGTCGGGACTTCTCCGTCCGCAGCAGCCTTCTCGGCTTCTCGTAGCGCCATGGCCATGAAAAAACGATCGAACGCCTCGACTTCCATTTATCCTACTCTCTTGATCTCCGCGCCGAGCGATTGAAGGCTTGCTTCTACCGAGACATATCCACGATCGATCGTCTCCGCATTCATGATCGTCGATTCGCCCTTCGCGCACAAAGCGGCGATAACGAGCGCGATACCCGCTCTGATGTCGGGAGAAGAAACACGCGAAGCGTATAAAGGCGAGGGTCCGGTAACGACAACGCGATGAGGATCGCACTGAACGATTTTCGCGCCCATCTGACGAAGATGATCGACGAAATAGAGACGCGACTCGAACATCTTCTCGAAGAAGAGACATGTTCCGCGCGTCTGCGTCGCAAGAACAATCAAAATCGACATCAAATCCGACGGAAACGCGGGCCATACACCATCGGAAACGGAAGGAATCGCGTCACCGAGATCATACTTCATTTTAAGGCGCTTTTTAGGGATATAATGAAGTTTACCTTCCTTATGATCGATAGTCCAAGTAACGCCAAAGCGTTTGAAAGCGTTCTCAAGAATCTCGAAAGGTTTAGGGTCGATATTCGTAAGAGTCAGCTCTCCACCCGTAACGGCAGCGGCAACGATATAACTACCGGCTTCGATATAATCGCAGCCGACCGACACCTCCGCCCCATGCAAGGCTTCAACACCTTCGACCAAAATCCGATTAGTACCCGCGCCTTCAATCTTCGCCCCCATCATATTCAGCATATTCGCCAAATCCACGACGTGAGGCTCGCTCGCGGCATTGTAAATCTCCGTTTTACCCTTCGCGAGGACCGAAGCCATCAAGATATTCTCGGTAGCGGTAACCGAAGCTTCATCCAAAAGAATCTTCGCGCCTTTCAGCTCGCCCTTAAGCGCCAACGTTTTACGCCCCAACTGAGCCTTCGCACCTAGCGCCTTGAAACCGGCGAAATGCGTATCCAAACGGCGATGTCCGATTTGATCACCACCGGGAGGCGGAAGCGTCGCGCGCCCGGCACGAGACAACAAGGGACCCGCGAAAAGGAAACTCGTTCGAATCTTCGAAGCGAGCGCGGAATCGATCCTCGCGCTTTTGAGTTTCGGCGTTTCGATTATCACTTTCGAAGAAGTACGATCTCGCGTTATTTTCGCACCGAAACTTTTCGCCGCCTCCAACATCGACGAGACATCGGCAATATCCGGCAAGTTGGTGATCGTCACCGGCTCACTCGTCAAAAGCGAAGCCGCAATCATCGGAAGCGCCGCGTTTTTATTCCCGGATACGCGATGAACGCCGGAAACTACCCGACGGCCCTGGATTACGAGACGACTCATTTACGAGATTTCGTCCAAATGCTTCGACTCGCCGAACACGATAAGCTTATCATCCTCAAGAAGGGTATCACTCGCCTGCGGAATGACGACGACGCGCGAACGCTTCTCTTCGCTGAAACGACGAATGCAGAGGACCGTAACGCCGGTCTTCTTTCGAAGGTCGGCTTCGGCGAGAGTCTTACCGCGAACATTAACCGGAACATCGATTTCGGCAATCGAATAGCCCTCGGAAACCTGAAGGAAATCGACGGCATCATGATTCGCGATCGAACGCGCAAGACGATGAGCGCTATCGCGGTCCGGATAAACCACGTTGTCCGCGCCGATACGGCGAAGGATCTTACCGTGAAGCTCGCTCGAAGCCTTAGCGATCACGTTCGTGACGCCGAGTTCCTTACAGTTCGCGGTCGCCATCATCGAAGCTTCGATATTCGAACCGATAGCGACGACGACGACATCGCATTCGGCAAAACCGGCCTCTTCCAAAACATGCGGCTGAGTCGCATCGCCCTGAATGGCGTTCGCGAACTCAGAGGCGTTTTGCATCGCGGGACGATTGCGATCAATCAAGATCACTTCGCTTCCGGCATTGGTCAAGCTCTCCGCGAGCGCCATGCCGAAGCGCCCCGCGCCGATAATACCGATTCGTTTCATCATTCGAGCTCCATCTTCTTCGCTTCCGCCACGAGCGACTTGGAATAAGGATGAGTCGGCTCATTGAAGAAAGCGGACGGATCGTTCGAGTTCTCGATAACGCGACCGTTCTTCATCACCGCGAGTTTCGTCGCCATCTGAGAAACGACACCAAGATCATGAGTGATCAATAGGACGCCGGAATTCGCGGCATGCAGTTCCTTCATAAGGCGAAGGACCTGAGCCTGAATCGTAACATCAAGCGCAGTCGTCGGTTCATCGGCGATAATCAAATCAGGGCCGAGCATAAGGCCCATCGCGATCATGACTCGCTGCTGCATACCACCCGAGAGTTCATGCGGATAAGCGCGAGCACGTACGAGCGGATCCGGAATGCCGACCTTGCCGAGCCATTCAAGCGCCATCGCGCGAGCGGCCGCTTTCGTCATCTTCTCGTGAAGCAGAATCGTTTCGACAAGCTGATCTCCTATACGATGCAAGGGAGAAAGCGAGCCCATCGGATCTTGGAAAATAACACCGATACGTTTGCCGCGAATTTTGCGAAGCTCGGGTAAAGGCATCGTCAGAGTATCGACACCATCAAGGAGAATCTGACCTTTCGGATAAAACGCGGGGGGAGAAGGCAAGAGACGAGCGACGCTCATCGAAACCGAGCTTTTACCGGAGCCCGATTCACCTACAATACCGAGAATTTCGCCGCGATCAAGCGTGAGATTCACGTCGACGGCCGCCTGCGTCACTTCGCCTTCGTCATTACGAAACGAAACATCAAGATCTTTTACTTCCAGGAGCATAGCATGTCGTAAATGATTTTACGTTCTTTATCGGAAAGATCGCCGAGACGCTCTCTCCAGGTTTCAGTGAATTCATCAAGTTTCTTCTCGCCCCAAGCGATGAAGTGAGCCTTAAGAACTTTGCGCGCGGCATCAAGGTACATTCTCACCTCGGGATTAAGCTCATCCATAACCAGCGCATTCTCACGATTAAGCTCGACAAAGCGCGGCGATATAAGATAAGCGGTAAACGAGGCCCCGTTCGCTCTTACTCCGGCGCTTACATCATAAAGCTGAAAGCCATCGGAACCGGCAAAAACGAGCTTACCCGTACCGACGAACTTACGCTTCCACTCAATCACTTCCATTTTCGCTTCCGACCCGTTTTCAAGCGCGACCTTGTAATCGGTAACTTGCTTTTGAACGATAACCGGAGTAACCGGAAGTCCATTGAAGTAAATCCTGACATCAGGATAGCTCTTCAAATAGAGCGCGAATTTGGAAGCGAGATTTTGAACCGTTTCGACCGCGTTCAAGAGCGAGTCGGAATTGGCCCTCACGTTAGTGATATAGACCTCGGTCCCGGTAGCGGGACCGGTAGAAGAAACATCTTCGAGCTTGAAAACGCCGGGATTATCCGACTCGCCCCAAAGCTTGTATGAAATAAGCTTATCGCCAAGCCGCATCGTAGTTCTCCATTCGACGTGACAGCCGAGCGTGAACGCCTTGAAACGCCCACGTCCGTGACGCCCGTGGAGATAGCGCCCGGCGGGACCGGGCTCGGTTCTGCCGCGTTTCCAGCTTCCTCCCAAGGAACCGAAGGTCTTATCGGCGTTAATCACGTCGATACCCGTGCCGTCATCGACGACGCGAACGACCTCAACGCCTCCGAGCGGATTCGTAATCACATCGATTTTCACTTCACGCGCCCCGGCATCCAGAGCATTCCAAACGAGTTCTTCGATGGCCGACAAAGGCGAACCCTTCGCGAGACCCTCGATGTGATCGGCCTGAGCCTGAACGTAAATAAGCTTACTCATAACTCCTCCGTTTCACCCGACTTCGTGACCTTTTCGATTTTAAGACGGATCGACTCGAGATCTTTAGTACAGACCTCGACAAGACTACGGCCCTTTTCAAACGACGAAATCATGTCATCAAGCTTGAGCTCTCCGCTCTCCATCTTTTGGACGAGAGTTTCGAGCTCACGGAGATTATCTTCGAACTTCATCGAGGCTTAGAAGTTAACCGGCTTGATATTCCAGATATCCTTCGCGTATTCGAGGATCGCACGATCGGACGAGAATCGACCCGAACGAGCGATATTGATAAGCGACATCTTATTCCACTTCGCGGGATTCTTATACGTCGCGTCGACACGATCCTGAGCTTCGATATAGGAGCGGAGATCGCCGAGGAGCATATAGTAATCGTTGTAGTCAAGAAGCGAACGGAGAATCGGCTCGAAGAGGCCGGGCTCGAGAAGAGAGAACACGTTGTTCTTGATCATGTCGAGCGCGAGCTTGATCTCGGGATCCGAATTGTAGATTTCTCGCGAGTTATAAGTAGGACGACGCTTCGCGACGTCTTCCGTGCGCATGCCGAAGAGGAACATGTTCTCATCGCCGACTTCCTGATTGATTTCGACGTTGGCGCCGTCGAAAGTACCGAGCGTCAAAGCACCGTTCATCATGAACTTCATGTTGCCCGTACCCGAAGCTTCCATACCGGCCAAGGAAATCTGTTCGGAAACTTCCGCCGCCGGCATAATCTTCTCGGCCAAGGAGACGCGATAATCGGGAAGGAACGCGACGGAAAGTTTGCCGCGCGTCTTCGGGTTGTTGTTGACGACCGAAGCGATGCCGTGGATAAGGCGGATGATGAGCTTCGCCATGTAGTATCCGGGCGCGGCCTTCGCGGCAAAAATGAAGCTACGAGGCGCGGGATCAAAAGTAGGATCGTTAACGAGACGATTGTAGAAGATGATGATATACAAGGCGAGGAGAAGTTGACGCTTGTACTCATGAAGACGCTTCACTTGGACGTCGAAAATCGCGTTCGGATCGAGCTTGTAGCCGATATTCTTCGCAACGTAATCGGCGAGATGCGCCTTGTTCGTCTTCTTGATTTCGATAAGTTTTTCGAGAAACGCCTTGTCCTGGGCGAACTTCTCGAGCTTCTTGAGCTCGTCGAGGTGGGTAATCCAGTTATCCCCGATAGCTTCCGTGATCAAATTCGCGAGCGCGGGGTTCGCCTTGAGGAGCCAACGACGAGGCGTGATGCCGTTCGTGACGTTATGGAACTTCTCGGGCCAAAGCTGATAGAAGTCGTTGAAAAGACTATCCTTCAAAATCTGCGTATGAAGCTCGGCGACGCCGTTGACGGACGAAGTGCCGACCAAGCAGAGATTCGCCATGCGAACATAACGCTCGCCGTTTTCGTCGATAAGCGACATACGACGAAGCTTCTCGACATCATTCGGATACAAGGAACCGATCTTCTGGAGGAAACGACCGTTGATCTCGTAGATGATCTGGAGGTGACGCGGGAGGAGGCGTTCCATCATCGGAACGGGCCACTTCTCGAGCGCTTCCTGAAGAATCGTGTGGTTCGTGTAGCCGGTCGAACGCTGGGTAAGATCCCACGCCTTATCCCAATCGAGCCCTTCTTCATCGATAAGAATGCGCATGAGTTCGGGAACGACGAGCGTCGGGTGGGTGTCGTTCAAGTGGATGAAGACCTTATCGGGCAAGGCGTCCCAGCCCTTGTTCGTCTCGGTGTAGCGACGAAGGATGTCGCGAAGCGAGCACGAAACGAAGAAGTACTGCTGACGAAGGCGAAGTTCCTTACCGGCCGTCGTGTTGTCGTTCGGGTAAAGGACTTTCGTGAGGTTTTCGGCGAGAACCTTCGTCTCGACGGCGTTCACGTAGTCGCCCTTGTTGAAGTGGACGAGATCGAAGTCATCCGACGCCTTCGCGGACCAAAGACGAAGCGTGTTGACCGCGTTCTGATAGCCGACGACAGGGAGATCGTAGGGAACGCCGACGACCTGCTCCGTGCCGATCCAGCGCCAATTCTGACGGCCCTTGATCGTCACGCAATCGACATGACCGCCGAACTGAACGGTCTGGGAATATTCGGGACGCGCCATTTCCCAAGGATAGCCGTCCTTAAGCCAACGATCGGGCTCTTCAACCTGATTGCCGTCGACGATCTTCTGACGGAAGATACCGTAGTCATAGCGAAGACCATAGCCCATGCCGGCGAGGTCGAGAGTCGCCATCGAGTCGAGATAGCACGCGGCGAGACGTCCGAGGCCGCCGTTACCGAGACCCGCATCCGGCTCCGAATCGCGAAGGTCGTTCCAGTCGATACCGAAATCCTTAAGCGCTTCACAGCAGAGCTTGTCGGCCTTCAAATTGATGACGTTGTTGCCCATAAGGCGACCCATCAAGAATTCGAGCGACATATAATAGACGCGCTTCGTGTTTTCCTTATGATAAACTTCCTGCGTATTGATCCAACGTTCAACGATGCGGTCACGAACGACGTTCGCAAATGCCGTGTAGTGGTCACGCTCGGTTGCCATCATCGGCGACTTCGCGCAGGTGTATCTCAAATGCCAGGCGAAGTCTTCCTTAAGTCCTTCGACCGTCATCTCAACGCGACGATCTTTCTTCTTCGCCACAGTCTTCTTGTCCATTATCGTACCTTTCCTATTGCTTATTTCTTAAGCATTTTGAATAAATCCTTACCGAGCTTCTCGGCACCCTGGCCGAGAGCTTTCACATCTTCGACCGTACCCTTGCCGATCTCGATCGTGCTCTCTCCGATACCTTTACCGAGGTCGATCGTCGAGTCAAGCGCTTTCGAGCCGGTTTCAAACGTGGTATCGAGGGTCTGGGTTCCGCTCTCGAGCGTCTTCGCGCCGATATTGGAAACCACATCGGTCGCTTCACTTATGCGGGCGGTCGCTTCTTCACGCGCCGCTTTAAGTTGAGCTTCCGTTTCAGCCTTAGCCGCTTCGAGCTGCGCCTTAGCGGACTCCAACTGAGCCTTGGTTTCATTAAGCGCGCTCTCACCAAGCTGTTGTAACATCGCCCCGGTCGAGAACACCGCGCTCATGATACCTCGCCAAATTTCGTTAGCGGCGTCAGACCAATCCACACCTCCGGATTCCTTACCGATATCTTTAAGCGTGACAGGAGGAAGCGGGATCGCGATTTTCCCGTAACGGAATGTGATGCCGGAAATGCGAATCTGATCGATGATGACTTTCTTCGGCGGTTTCTCCTCTTTCTCTGCATCCGCAACTTCTTCTTTATTCTTCTTCGGAAGTTTGAACTTTCCGAAATCAAGCTCCTGAAGCTTCTTGAGCTTTTCAAGCTCAACGTTAGGAAGCTTCAAATCTCCGATATCGAAGCCAAAGCCCCTCTTCTCGTCCTTCTCCTCAACGATCTCTTCGGGAGCTTCCTCGATACCGAGATTAGCGGCGATGGCATCGAAGTTATTAACCCCGTCCTTGTCGACATAGCTCACGTAGAAATCACGAAGCTCGATTTTCTCGACATGAATGACATCCGTGAAAACACTCGGCATATCCACCGAGGCCGAGAGATCTCCGAGTTTAACGGCTTCAACAGGATCATAGCCCTCAGGGTTATCAAGCTGCATCTCTCCGATATTGAACTTGCCGGTATAATAATTCAAGCCGAAATCGTTAAGCTTAAAACCGACCTTAACTGCCCCGGGAATCGTAGAGTTCGCGATATTGCAAACCATCGGTTTGATCCAAATCGGAAGAGTCAACAACAGAACGATAACCAACGCGAACAAGAAACCGACAAGCCATAAAAGCCACTTGAACGGCTTGAAAACCAAAGAGAAGAACTTCAATTTCATTTCATATCCTCCACTATTATTTTTGTACGATGTCCGCTACCGACGGTTTCGACCTCCATCACGTTAGCCATCCATCGATCACCGAACTTTTTTACACGAGTTCCCCAGAGTTTACGTATGGTTTCGCCTTTTGACAACTCTTCGGCCTGCATAAGCGCACCCGTCTTTCGATCAACCCAGACTTTTACGGCGCGCTCACCCTTTCGCATGACGATAACCGCACACATCTGACCGTGAACGCTTTCGCTCTCACCCTCTTCGGCAAACGCAAACTCATCCCACCAAAGATAATCAAGCGTCAAGTCGCTCCAAGTGACATCGGTTTTAAGAATTCGCCCTCCACGATCATAATCGACCGAGCGACCCTTGTCATCGAAAAGCTTCAGGTCGGTTTCCCCCGACTTACGCTTTAAAACATAATCGTATTCGGCAAGCGGAATGCCGCGACGACTCCTAAGCACTATTCGACCATTAAGTTCAACGTCCGCAGGGATCATGGTGCGACATGACGCGACCAACTCATACGCGCTAAGCGTCGTGTTGGCGAACAACAACAAACTCGCAAAAAGCGACATCACTTAAGTTTCGCCTCCAGATCCTCATCCTTAGGTCCGCCGATCGCTCTACCGGTCTCATAATAACGCTTCGCGCGGCTCTTCAGATCAGGCTTACTTTCGACAATCATTAGCGCCATATTGTAGTAAGCGTAATGATCACGGGGGTTCGATTCGATAGCACTATCAAGCGCCGATTCCGCAGCCTTATAATCCCCCTTCTTCATCTCGTTCATCGCCTTCAAGTTCAATGCTAACGCTCCATGCGGCTGCGCGGAAAGCATCTTCGCGATCTCGGCATCAGCCTCATCATAACGCCCCGCTTCAATCATGGACATAATCGATTCGACCTTGGATAACGGCTTCTTCGAGGAGCCGACCTTCTTTACCTTCGATTTTGACTTGGGCTTGACGGTTTTGGCTTTAGCTTTAGCTCGCACGCGCTTCGGTTTCTCAAGCTTCGCTTCGGATTTTTCAACCGGAAGCTCATCAGTGCCGACATTCGCCTCATTCTCTGGCTCGGGAGGCGCGATTTTTTCTCTGCGCTTCTCCGCCATTTCTTTACGAAGTTTAGTCTCCAGCTCCGTAGTATCGGAAAGTGAAACATCTTTCGCATTCGATTGAGCCTCTTCGAGCAAAAGTGAATCTATAGCCGCCGACACATAGGCACGCTTATTGCGAAGCGACGCGAACTCAGGAGTCTGAGCACGCTCATAATTCTCCGCTTCGATGCGATCGAGTTCGGCAAGAGCTTTACGATATTCGGCGACCGCCTCGGAGACCTTCCCGTCGGCAGCATAATCCGACGCGTTGTCTATCGCAAGCGAAGCCGGCTCCATAAGCTCGGAAAGACGCGGAGGATCTTTCTCCTCGGATTCGCTCTCGGACGATCCGAATGGCCAATACCATGACGCCTGAGTCACAAGCGCCAGCGAAAAGCAAACTGCCGATATACTGATACGGTTCATTGGTATGATATTATATCATAAATCTGACCGGCCATGGTCCTTTTTCCTCCCAACATTTCCTGACGGTGTCAACCGTTGGCTCGACATAGAGAGGCGTCGCTTGATGACGAAACCAGGTATCTTGGCGCTTCGCGAGTTGACAAGTGCGAACGAAAATCTTTTCCTTATCGTCGCCTTCTCTGTATCCGATTGCCAAAGCCGCCGTTTTCGACCAAACGGGGTACATTTCACGAAGGTTTCGCTTCTCTTCTTCAAGCCCCGACATGAACATATCATCTAATCGCGCGGCGATTCGCGCCCTCACGACCGCACGGTCGATCTTGATGACCGGATACTCGGGAGCCGGTTTTTCCCACTTTCTGTCGAGCCCTCTAAGGAGCGCCGAGTAGTATAGACCCGTTCCACCGACAATGATGATCGGCTTCTCGCGCGGCACTTCAAGTGCCCACGCGGCAGAAGCGCGAAGCCAAGCTCCCGACGAGAATTCTTCCGCAGGAGTCACGATATCGACCCCTCCCATGTGAAATTCTTCGCGCTCCGATAAGGGCGGCTTAGCGGTTCCAATGTCCATCCCTTTATATACAAGCATCGAATCGGCGCTTAGAATCCATGCGCCCATCTCTCTTGCGAGAGTCGCGGCAATCGAACTCTTTCCGCTCGCGGTGGGCCCGGCGAGCAAATACGCTTCACGTTCCAAGATCATATTTTCGGTCTCGTCTTTCTCGTAGCGACGGCGGTAAACGGGTCTTCCGGCCAGTAGTGTTTAGGGTATCTACCTCGCATATCCTTGCGAACGAGGTTGTATCCTTCCTGCCAGAAAGTCTTCAAATCCTTAGTGATCTGGATCGGACGATGAGCGGGAGAAAGTAGCGTCATCACAATCGGAACCTTTCCTCCAGCCACCTTCGGCGTTTCCATTAGCTCGAAGCATTCCTGAAGCCGCACTTCAACGGTCGGCTCATCGCCCTCGTAGTGAATCGTCATGTTGCTCCCGGTCGGAACTTCCATCTTTACGGGCGCGAGCAAATCGAGTTCGCGTCTGTCATGGCCCATCTCACTTAAGGCGAAATCAACGACTGCGGCAAAATCAAGTTTCTCGAGATCCTTAAGCCTCGTCATGCCTTGAACAAACCCCTCCATCGCTACGAATATCTTCTCATCGGTAAGTTCTTCCCACCCCTCGACATGCCGCGCGACAAAGTTGATGCGATTCAAGAGTTTATCGCTATAGCACGGCAAGTTCTTAAGCCCCTTCGCTCTTACTCCCTCCATAAACGCCACCAAAACCCTACTACTCCACTCTTCCCCTTGACCTTCTCCTTGACCTTTCCCCTTGACCTTCTCCTTAATCACCATTTCACCAATCTTCACTTTGGTGACGGCTTTTACACGCTCATTTCGCTTATCCCACTCACAGAAATCTTCTTCGGCCAAACGATCTCCGAAAAGCTCCAAGATCTCCTCTTCTTCAATCGGCGAGGCGAGAAACACTTTCGCGTCGCCATCGCGATCATCGACCTCGGCAACTACGATATAGTCCTTCTTCGCCAAGGGGTCATTGTCATCGAAGAAAGCACCCTTCCCCGAGACCATACGAAACGTCCCATTGCCGCGATTCTTGGCGATCCGGTCGGGATAAGCGAGGGCAAGGGCTGCGCCTTCGCTCAGTGATAAGTGATTAGTGTTAAGTGATAAGTGTTGGTATTTTCCGAACTTTTTTGCAAGTTCCTTGATCCGAGGAGTGGGACTGATCTTGCGGATATCCGTTTCACGCGCTTTGACGCCTTCTTCGATAATCGCCGCTATTAGAGAGTCCCCGCCCGAGAGGATCATGTTAGCGAGACGCGGGTGCATAGGGACTGCCCCCATCTTCTTGCCTTTGGGCGTAAGATCACCTTTATTGTCGATTGCCCCCAAAAGCTTCAGGAGTTCAACCGCTTGATTCCAGTGATTATCGGCGGGCTCCGTTACCCAAGGTAAATCGGTCCTTTTCTTTGCCCCCCAAAGATACGAGGTAAGAACGAGCGAGGTCAAATCCGCATCGAGAATCTCCGGCGTCATCTTCTTCGGCCTGATCAGATTCTCGTTTTCGTTCCAAAGTCGATAACAGGTACCTTCTCTTACACGACCCGCACGACCACGGCGCTGTTCGGCGCGATCCAAGCTAAGCGGCAATGTAACGAGTCCCGACATGCCGGTCGAAGAATTGAATCTAGGGACTCGCATAAGCCCCGAATCGATTACACAAGTGATTCCTTCCAAAGTAACCGAAGTTTCGGCGATGGAGGTAGCAAGAATCACTTTGCGCTTCTCTGACTTTTCGAAGACGCGATCTTGCGCCTCTTTCGAGAGCGAGCCGTAAAGACTAAGAACTAAGCACTTATCACTAACCACTTCCGAAAGACGCTCCGCCGTCTTTCGGATTTCCCCTTCTCCCGGGAGGAAACATAGGACATCGCCCTCGGTCTCCTTCAAAGCGCGCGAAATCGCCGCGCCCATGGGGACATCACCCAAATACCTCGTTTCGACCGGAAACATGCGCCCTTCGGCCTTGACAAGCACAGGGTTATCGAGATGCGAAGAAACTTCTTCCGCGTCCAAAGTCGCCGACATAACCATAAGGCGCAAATCGGACCTTAAAGCGCGGCGAACTTCCAAGGCAAGCGCAAAACTGAGGTCACACTGGAGCGAGCGTTCATGAAATTCATCGAAAATGACAAGCCCGACATCGGAGAGTTCGGGGTCGGACATGAGGCGCTGAGTTAAAAGACCCTCGGTTACGATTTCAAGGCGCGTACGCGCGGAAACTTCCCTCTCGAGTCTCACAGAGTATCCGACGATTCCGCCCGGCTTTTCACCGAACTTCTTCGCGATAAAGCGCGCCGAATTACGCGCGGCAATTCGCCTCGGCTCAAGCATCAAAATCTTCTTACCTTCTAGCCAAGGTTCCTCTAAAAGCGCTGCTGGAACTTGAGTCGTCTTACCCGAGCCGGGAGGCGCGGTGAGAACAACATCGAGATTATCCTCGAGTTTCCTTTTGATTTCGGGGATAACTGACTCGACCGGAAACATCAGTCTAAAATCTTGTAAGTCGGGCCTTCACCCGAATAAGAATCAAGCGCTTTCGAAAAGCGACCCCTTGAATTATCCTCAACGTCCTGAGTGTCCGATCCTTCAGATCGAACACTCCTTATTTTTGGTCTCTCTCCGAAGAGGACGGTCCCGAGGCGAACATAAGTCGCACCTTCTTCGACCGCGACCTCATAGTCGCCGCTCATACCCATCGAAAGCTCGGGAAGCGAAATCGAAAAGTCTTTTTCGGTCTTGTCGCGAAGCTCACGAAGCGCCTTAAAGTAAGGTCTCGCATCTTCTTTATTCTCCGAAAACGGCGCCATGGTCATGAAGCCCTCGAACCAAAGGCGCTTATAGGAAAGAAGCTTTTCAACTGCCGCAGGAACGAGCGCTGGGTTCATACCCGTCTTGGACTTTTCGCCGGAGACATTCACTTCGAGAAGAATGTGCGGCTCTTTCCCGAGCTCTTCGGCGACCTGAGCGATTTTATCGATAAGCTTCAAGGAATCGACCGAGTGGATATAGTCGAAAGTCTCGAGCGCATGTCGGACTTTATTGGTCTGGAGGTGTCCAATCAAATGCCACTCGACTCCGGCGGGACTTTCCGCTTTTTTCCACATCGCCTCTTGGACCTTATTCTCGCCGACCTTATCGAGACCTAAGTCCCACGCCTCGCGAACGACTCCGCTCCCGTGCGTCTTCGTGACCGCGAGAATCGTGACGCCCTTTTCGTCGCGTCCAACTTTCTTGCACGAAGCGGAGATTTTGCTGCGGACTTCTTCGAGAATATCGCTTAAAGCTCTCATTTAGGCGCTCCAACCGTTATATGTGTTCATCGCCTTATCAGGCCCGTCTTTCAAAATAACCGCGGCAGCTTTCACGGCTTCCGTCGTTACTTTATCCATCGTTTCACGCGTCACAGGATCGAACTTCCCGAGGACGTGCTTTACGACGTTCGACTTGTCCTTCCCGACACCGATTTTAAGGCGCTTGAAATCCTGAGTGCCGAGGCGTTCGATAATCGACTTAAGCCCATTATGTCCGCCCGCTGAACCACCCTTCTTGACGCGAAGCTTACCGACGGGAAGATCGATATCGTCATGGATCACCAATAATTCCGCCGCGCTCGAGTTAGAGTATTTGACTAGCGGAGCTATTGCGTCCCCTGAGAGGTTCATGTACGTCTTCGGCTTGACGAGGAGAACCTGCTTACCTGCAAAAGTGCCGCGAGCGATGTCAGCATTGTAAGCTTTCTTGAATTCCCAAATAGCCGCAATGTCGGATGCGAGCTTATCTATAGTCTCGAATCCGACATTGTGGGGCGTGAGATCATACTGCACGCCCGGGTTGCCGAGTCCCGCGATAACGATCATTCGTGATTGAAGAGATCGTTTACGCTGGCATCGTTGTGGATGCGCTTGATCGCTTCGCCGATTAAGGGCGCGACCGAAAGCTGAGTAAGCTTAAAGGGAAGCTTCGAAGGATCAAAGCCCTCGCGCATAGGAATCGAGTCCGTAACGACGAGTTCATCAAGCTGACCCTCGGTCATAAGGCGTTCCTGACCCTTGGCCGTCAAGGGGAAATGGGAAACGAAAGCGTGAACCGACTTAGCTCCGGCAGCGCGGCACATCTTCGCCGCGGCAGAGAGCGTGCCGCCCGTAGCCGTCATATCATCGATCATGATGACGTCGTGACCCGAGACATCGCCGACAACCGAGAACGCATCGACCGTGTCCCCGCTCGTACGCTGCTTGGCGACAATAGCGAGACCGCAGCCGAGCTTCCGTGAGTAGCCGTAAGCCGTCTTCGCGCCACCCGTATCTGGAGCGACGACGATCGGGCTCGACCAATTCTGATCGCGGATATACTTAAGGATAACGGGTTCCGCGTGAAGATGATCGAGCGGAATGTTGAAAAAGCCCTGAATCTGATTGGCGTGAAGATCCATCGTGAGGACGCGATCAGCGCCGGCAGCTGTGAGGAGGTTCGCGATAAGGCGAGCCGTAATCGGAACGCGCGGCTTGTCCTTACGATCCTGACGAGCGTAGCCGTAGTAAGGAAGAACGACGGTAATGCGACCGGCGCTGCCGCGCTTGAGGGCATCCATCATAATGAAAAGTTCCATGTACGCTTCATTCGGCGCAGGCGAGCCCGACTGAATGACGAACACGTCCTTACCGCGCACGCCTTCCTGGACCTGGCAGAAAGTTTCGCCGTCGGGGAAGTGCTGGATGTCGATCTTGTTAAGCGGACGACCGAGATAGTTCGCGACCTTTTCGGCAAGCGGCAAGTTCGCCGTGCCGGAAAACACCATAAAATCATCATTCAAGTTCATAGTGATTAGTATTATATCATATTACCCAAACGGATTTCAACCGCATAAAAGCAAAAAACGCAACCCATCTTTCGATGAATCGCGTTATTTGGCTCGGGCGGCTGGATTCGAACCAGCGACCAATTGATTAACAGTCAACTGCGCTACCACTGCGCCACGCCCGAATGTTTAATATAAGCCGGCAGCGTCCTACTCTCGCACGGGCGAGTCCCGCACTACCCTCGGCGA
>JAKSOZ010000035.1 GCA_024405265.1 Kiritimatiellia bacterium
GAACCCTCGTAGCCAGCTTGGAAGGCTGGAGCTCTGCCATTGAGCTACGCCCGCTCTTAAGCGAATGTGTGAAATTATATCACATTTGGGGGTGAAAAATCAACCCGAAATATGATATAATTTACTCGTATGACTGATACCTCGTCGATCACCGGCTTGATTTTGAAAGCCTCGGGCATTTATTCGCCCGAGATGATAGAACGTATTCTCTCGCTGAAAGCGGAGAATCCCGGTATGAAACTTCGCGACGCCTGCGTGAAGTTCGGCGGCGCGAAAGAGATTGAATTCTTGAGCGCGGTCGGTAAAGTGTTGTCGCTCGATACTGTCGATCTTTCCGCGCAGGAGCCGAGAGCGGATGCGCTTACGATGGTGCCGGCGAGCGCGGTGTATCAATATAATGTCTTGCCTTTTCGCGTTGATGAGAAAGCGCTTACGATCGCCGCGTTCGATCCTTTCGACACGGCCGCTGCGGACGGCCTGAGATTAATCGTCAATCGTAGCGTTAAAGTAGTGCTCGCGCCGAAGGAAGAAGTCGAGAAGGCGATCAAGAAGTTTTACGGTGTCGGCGCCGACGCGATCGAGAAGATGATCGAAGACGGGCGCTACGCGGTCGATGATGACTTGGGCGCGATGACGAAGATCGACGTGAGCGAGATGGGTGAAGAAGCGTCGATCGTCAAGTTCGTGAACCAGATCATCGCCGAAGCCGATCGTCAAGGCGCGACCGATATTCATGTCGAGCCGATGGAAACGGAGCTTCGCATCCGCTATCGTATCGACGGCATGCTCCACAAGGTCGACGTTCCCCCGCAGCTTAATCGTCTCAAAAACGCGATCATCTCGCGTATCAAGGTCATGGCGAATCTCGATATCGCCGAGAAGCGCCTCCCGATGGACGGACGCATCGGCATTCGTATCGGCGGCCAGGATATCGATATTCGTGTCTCGACGATGCCCGCTGCTTACGGCGAATCGATTTCGCTTCGTCTCTTAGCCAAGAGCGGCAACTTCGTGAAGATGCAGGATCTCGGCTTTAACGAGCGCGACTTCAAGGTCGTCGACAAGATCATTCATCGTCCGAACGGCATCTTCCTCGTTACCGGTCCTACGGGCTCGGGTAAATCGACATCGCTTTACTCGTTCCTCAGCGAAGTCAACAAGATGGACGTTCGCATTTTGACCGCGGAAGACCCGATCGAATATCACATGGCGGGCATCAATCAGGTTCAAATGAACGCCGATATCGACATGACCTTCGCGCGTGCGCTCCGTGCGTTCTTGCGTCAGGATCCCGACATCATCATGGTCGGCGAAATCCGTGATAGAGAAACGGCGGAAATCGCGATCAACGCGTCCTTGACAGGTCACATGGTCTTTTCGACTTTGCATACGAACGATGCCGCGGGCGCGTTCCCGCGTCTTATCGATATGGGCGTCGAGCCGTTTTTGATCGCCTCCGCTGTAGCGGGCGTCATGGGCCAGCGTCTTTGCCGTCGCCTTTGTCCCGAGTGCCGCGCGAAGGCGCCGCTCGACATGAAGTACTATAGTCTCGCTTATCCTCCCGCTCAAGACTTCGTCTACGAGCCCACGGGCTGCGAAAAATGCTCGAAGACGGGATACAAGGGCCGCCGCGCGCTCTTCGAAGTCCTCGACGTCGATGAAGATATCGAGGGGGCTATCGTTCGCCGCGAGAACGCGACTCAGATTCGCAATCTCTCGCTCTCGAAGGGCATGAAGACTCTCCGCGAAGACGGCTGGGCGAAAGTTTTCGCCGGTGTCACCAGTGTTAAAGAAATTCTCCGCGTAACCGAAGAACAATAATGACGAAATTAGAGAACATCCGCAACTTTTGCATCATCGCCCACGTCGACCACGGGAAGACCACGCTCTCGGATCGTATCTTGGAACTTACTAACGCGATCAGTCAGCGCGAGCTTAAGGAGCAGACGCTCGACGCGATGGATCTCGAGCGAGAGCGCGGCATTACGATCAAGTCTCACCCCGTTTCGATGGAGTATAAGGCGAAGGACGGTAAGACTTATCTCTTCAATCTCCTCGATACTCCCGGCCACGTCGACTTCGCTTACGAAGTTTCGCGCTCGATGGGCGCTTGCGAAGGCGCGCTTTTAGTCGTCGACGCGGCTCAGGGCGTCGAAGCTCAGACGGTCGCCAATACCTACTTCGCTCAGGATGCGAAGCTCGAAATCGTTCCTGTCCTCAACACGGTCGATCTCCCCGGCGCGAACGCTCCTGAAGTCTCGCGCGAAATCGAAGATATCTTGACGATCCCGATGGACGAGCCGCTCCTCGTTTCGGCGAAGACGGGCGTAGGTTGCCCCGATGTTCTCGAGGCGATCGTGAATCGCATCCCTCCGCCCGAGACGAACGGCATCGACGCTCCTTTAAGAGCGCTCGTTTTCGACTCGGTCTTCGATGAATTCCGCGGCGTTATCACTTACGTGCGCGTTATGGACGGCCAGCTGAAGGCGGGTCAGGGCATTTCGTTCATGGGTAGCCACGTGACGACGACAGTCCACGAAGTCGGCATTTTCTCGCCTAACAAAAAGCCGGTCGATCACCTCGAAGCGGGCCAAGTCGGCTATATCGTCGGCACGGTCAAAGATCCGAGTGAAATCAAAATCGGCGATACGGTGACGACGACGAAGCTCGGCGCGACCGAGCCCTTGCCGGGCTTCCACGATATCCACCCGACCGTCTTCTGCGGCATCTACCCGATGTCCACGGACGAGTTTCCGAAAGTTTCTCAAGGTCTTGAAAAGCTTCATTTGAACGACAGCGCTTTCACGTTCCACCACGAATCGTCCTTGGCGCTCGGTTTCGGTTTCCGCTGCGGCTTTTTGGGGCTTCTTCATATGGAGATCGTCCAGGAACGACTTCGCCGCGAATTCAATCTCGACATCATCTCGACTTCGCCGGGCGTCGTCTACAAGCTTAAGATGAAAGACGGCTCCGAGCGTGATCTCGACAATCCTTTGCAGATGCCCGACCCGTCGGCGCTTGAGTCGATTTCCGAGCCGATTTTGAAAGCGCGTATCATCACGCCTTCGGAAACGATCGGAGACGTGATGCGAATCGTTATGGATCGCCGCGGACTTGTCGAAGGAACCGAGACGATGGACGCGAAGCGCGTCATGCTTCACTGCGTCCTCCCGTTGAACGAGATTCTTATCGACTTCCACGATACCTTGAAATCCGTCTCTCACGGCTATGCGTCGATGGACTATGAGCCCGCGGGCTACCAGGAGTCGGATATCGTGAAGATGGATATTCTTCTTAACTCCGAAACGGTCGATGCCTTCGCGACGATGGTTCATCGCGACAAGGCGCGAGCTCGCGGCATCCAGATGTGCAAGGCCCTTGCCGACACGATTCCGCCTCACCAATTCAAGATTCCCGTTCAGGCGGCTATCGGTAAGGAAATCATCGCGCGTGAAGATATCCGTCCATTCCGCAAGGACGTTCTCGCGAAGCTCTACGGCGGCGACGTCACGCGTAAGATGAAGGTTCTCGAGAAGCAGAAGCGCGGCAAAGCTCGCATGAAGGAGTTCGGCCACGTCAACGTCCCTCAGTCCGCCTTCATCGCCGTTCTTAAGGGAACGATTAAAGAGAAGTGATAAAGTATAAGTGATAAGTGTAAAGTGATGGAATTTCAGCCATTAAATTTCGAGCTTGATAACTTCGGGGATATTATCGCGAAGGATGGGCGTTATAATGCTCGTGCGTATACGCTTTTGTGTGATACGATCGGCGTATTGAGCGAAAAGCACAAGGGCGGCCACTTCAACTCTTTCGATTTGATGGAAGAGTTCAAGGAAAATACGCTCGATCACTTCGGCCCCATGGCTTTCACCGTCTTGCGCGAGTGGGGGGTCAACAATACGCGTGATATCGGGAATATGATGTTCAATCTCGTCGACTCCGGGCGCATCTCGAAAGACGATGACAATACGATCGAAGATTTCGAAACCGGTTACGATTTCACCGAGGCGTTTCTCTCGCCTTACGAAACATGACGCGACTAAAAGAGTTCGGTTATCGCGGCGAAGAAGCGGAAGGGGTAGCCCGAATCGTCTCGCATCACGGCGACTACTTCCACCTCGTCTGCAACGAAACGACCGGTGAGATTCTCGCGCGTAAGAAAAAATCGGCCTTCACTCGCATGAAGACCAAAGCCCCCGATAATATGAAGGGGAAGAAGATTTCCGAAAAAGCCGAGGAAGCGCCCTTACAGCCCATTACAGGAGACTTCGTTCGCTTCCGTTACAATCAACAGGGCGACTCGATGATCACCGAAGTTTTGCCGCGCTTCTCGCACTTCGAGCGCAAAGATCCTACCGCTCGCAGAACTTCCCAGACGCTCGCCGTCAACTTCGATACGCTCTTTATCATGATGAGCTTGAACGAAGACTTCTCGACCGCGCGAATCGACCGATATTTGACGCTTGCCGAAGATATCGGGGAAGCGGAGGCGGTCGTCGTCGTAACGAAGATGGACCTGAAAGAAGACGGCGACGAAGAGTTTATCGAAGCTCTCGAAGAAACGGTAGACGGAAGAGCTAAGATTCTCTACATTTCCTCGCTTACGGGAGAAGGGATGGACGAGGTCGAAAAATACGCTGCTCCCGGTAAAACTCTCGCTTTTATCGGCTCCTCGGGAGTCGGTAAGTCGACTTTGGTCAACACTCTCGCGGGCGAAGAGTGGATGCCCACTCAGGAGATTCAAGAGTGGAGCGGGAAGGGTCGCCATACGACCACCTCCCGAGAGCTAGTTCTCCTGCCTTCAGGAGCGCTTATTCTCGATACGCCCGGTATTCGTGAGATCGGCATTTTAGGCGAAGTCGATAATCAGCTCCAAAAGGGTTTCTCCAATCATCGTTTCCGTAAGTGAAAGGAATAACGCATGCAGGACGTAGGCGAGAATTTCGTATGGACCGTTCGTAGCTATGAATGCGCCCCCGACGGGAAGGTGACCTTCGCCAATATCTGTAATTATTTGCAAGAAGCGGCATCGATCAATGCTGAGCATCTTGGATTCTCGAAGTCCAATTTCGACGAAGAGAATCTGAATGTCACGTGGGTTATGACGAGAATGCGCGTCAGACTGACTCGTCGTGCCAATTGGAACGAAACGGTCAGGATTTTCACTTTCCCTCGTCCGGCGAGACGTATCGTGGCTTGGCGTGATTTTATTATTTATGATGGAGAAGATAAGGAAATCGGACGCGCGTCAACGGAATGGATGATGATCGATATGTCGACGCGTCGTCCGGTCGCGATCCCCGCTTTCGTTTCCGAGCGAGCGAATTTGACGCGAGAGCCGGTGTTTACGGAAGCTCTCGGCTTCAAGCTCGCCGGTGATGTTTTCCCCGAAGAGCATGGTTATGAAATAACCGCCGCGCCTAGCGATATCGATCTCAATGGTCACGTTAACAACGTTCGTTACATCACGTGGATCTTTGATGCGATCGGAAGCCAATTCGACGCGTTGGATTTCGAGATCGTATTCAAGGGCGAGGCGCTTTTGGGTACGAAAGTGAGAGTCGATACGATTAAAGAGGGCGACACCATCTTCGCTCGCATCAAATCCACTTCCGATAATGTGTTTGCGAAAATCAATCCTTTTGCTTAACGGCATCTTGATCGCGACAAAGATTCTTGCCGTCGATCTGGGAAGTTCGTTTTCCGTAGAAGAAGCTTGGCAAACCGACGCGGATGAGTTCGTGCAAAAATATCGCGCGAGCGGATTTCGTTTTGTCTCGGAGCGGAAAGATTGCGCATTTTCACTTAAGGGGCCATGGGATAAGACGTTTTACGGAGTGAAGATCGAAGAAGCGCGGGCGTATTTCGAAGCGGGACATCTCTCGAGATTGGAGTTCTCGCTCTGGAATAAGGGTGATAGCGAAGCGATAGATTACGCGGCTCAGTTACGGATCGTACAGGAAGTGAGTTCGGCGCTTTCACAAGAGGAAAAAATGCCGAAAACAGTTTCGTTCGATCCTTCTCAAGGTTATACGCAGCGTTCGCAGAGTTGGGATAAGAAGCTTCCGATAACGACGCTTAATTGGGCAATGAAGAAATTAGGCGGAGGAAAATTCGAGCCTGAGTATGTGAAAGTGGTTATGTCGCTTAAGAAAGAAGCGCGAAGCGCCACGGATAAACCTCAGGCCAAGAGCGCGAAGTCGATAAAGGAAAACGTGGTTAAGTCCGATAACGGAGACGTTTACATCTCGAATGTGCCTATGGTCGATCAAGGGCGTAAGGGATATTGCGCGGCAGCGGTAGCGGAGAGAGTATTGAGGTACTACGCGCTTACTGTAGACGAACACGAAATCGCGCAGATTGCCGGTACTTCAGCAGATGAAGGAACAGCGCTCGATAGAATGGAGCAATCGGTTGAAAAAATCGGAGGCCGATTCGGACTGGGGAAGATTACCGACATCGATTTCCCTAAAAGCGTAAAAGGGATTTTGAAAGAACTCGACGAATATAACAAGGCGGCGAAGCGCCTTAATCGTCCGATTATTCCTCCGCAAGAATGCTACCAAGGACGAGTGCTTATGGTGCCGATGATTACCGAGCGTCAGGAGAGCGAAGTGCTGAAAGCGGCGCGAATCAAGGACGGATCGCGCTATAAAAAGTTTCAGAGGCTAATCAAGCAAAATGTAGACGCGGGAGTGCCGATGTTTTGGGGCGTGATTTTAGGCTTATATCCCGAAAGCGGATCGACGCCGCAATCAAGGGGAGGGCACATGCGTCTTATTATCGGATATAACGAATCGACGAAAGAGATACTGTTCTCCGACAGTTGGGGAATCGGACATGAGCTTAAACGCGTGAAAGCGGATGATGCTTGGGCTATGACCACGTCGTTATTTCATTTGAAGACAAGAAAATGAGCGCCAAGACTTCAGTTGTCGGATCGGTCGTTGCCGGTTTCCCGTCTCCTGCGGAGCAGTATCTCGAGCCGCCGCTCGATCTGAACGCGTTCTTGATTCAGCGTCCCGCGGCGACTTATTTTGTGCGCGTGGAAGGTGAATCCATGGTGGGAGTCGGGATCCATGACGGAGATCTGTTGGTGGTGGATCGCTCGCTCACTCCGGCGAGTGGAGACGTGGTGATCGCGGCGGTGGACGGCGAGTTCACGGTTAAAACGTTGCGTAAGCGCGGAGCTATCGTTACGTTGGAACCGGCGAATCCGGCGTTCCCCGTCATAACTTTCAGGAGCGGCCAAGAGCTTCAGTTGTTCGGTAAAGTCACAGCCGTTATTCATAAGTTATGATCGGACTTGTGGACGGCAACAATTTCTTCGTTTCATGCGAGCGGGTTTTCAACCCGAAGCTTATCGGTAAACCGGTCGCGGTTTTATCGAACAATGATGGGTGTTGTGTTTCAAGATCGAATGAGTTCAAGGCGCTGGGGATAGCTATGGGTACGCCGTACTTTCAGCTTCGAGAGCGAGAATACCCGAAAGGTGAGCTGATTTTCTTATCCTCGAACTTCGAGCTTTACGGAGATATGTCGAGACGAATGATTTCGGTTTTAAGAGAAATGGCGATTGAGGTGGAACAATATTCGATCGATGAAGCTTTCATTTATCCTCCGAGTAATGCGGATTTGGAGAAATATGGCTGCGAGGTTCGGGAAACGGTGCTTAAATGGGTGGGGCTCCCCTGCGGCGTCGGCTTCGCGCAGACCAAGACGCTGGCGAAAATCGCCAATCATATAGCCAAGAAGCTCTCAAGCGGTGTTTTCGTGCTGGATCAAGATTCGACGAAAATTCTTTCGGACCTTTCGGCAGGGGAGGTATGGGGAGTGGGAAGACGGCTGACTCTGAAGTTGAAAGCCGAGAAGATTTTCACCGCAAAAGATTTACGTGACGCGGACGATGAAACTTTAAGGCGGATAGGCGGAATAACGTTACTGCGAACCGCTCAAGAGTTACGCGGCATTTCCAGCTATGAAGAACGCGATTATGATGAGGATCCGGAATCGATCACTTGCTCAAGAACTTTCGGCGAACAAATAACCGATAAGGATTCGTTGATGGAATCGATCGCGGTATTCACCGCTCAAGCGGCAGTGAAACTTCGACGACATTCGATGCTGGCTTCGGGATGTAATGTTTATGCGCAACTTGCTATCCCCGGAGCTGCCGGGCGCGGCGGATTTCTGGAGCGAACGGTGGTTTTCCCTAGGCCTACAGACGCAACGAACGAAATGCACGCGGCAATCAGACCGATAGCGGAGAGCTTGTTTATCAATGGATCTCGATATCGAAAATCCGGGATAACCTTCTTCGGCTTGGAAAAAGAAGGTAGAGCGTATCAGTCGGATCTTTTCTCCATGGAGAAACATGAAGCTTCGAAGTCGTATGCGGCTATCGATAAGCTGAACAGAAGTTTCGGCGCGAAGAAGGTTTTCTCAGCTAGCGAGGGCATCGGCCCCTTGAAATGGCAGATGAAGCGTGATAAAATATCAAAACGGGCCACAACCGATTGGCGCGAACTTATGACGGTGAAGTGAAGATATGGTTATCGAACGTAAATCGAAAGCGGATTTCAACTTCGAATGCAAGCGTTGCGGAGCGTGTTGCAAGATCGAGGGAATCGTGAAGTTGCAAGATGATGACCCCGCGAGAATCGCGGCTTTTATCGGCATCAGCGAAAGTGATTTTATCGCGAATGAAACGGAAATAGCGCCTGATCGTAAAGGGCTTATACTTAAAGATCGTGAAGATGGAGCGTGCGCGATGCTCGGAGCGGATAATAGGTGTAAGATTTATCCGGTTAGGCCTGAGAAGTGCAGAACGTATCCGTACGAATGGGTTAACGATAATTCGCCGAGCTACTGCCCGGGGCTTACAGAACAAGGAGCCTCTTCGTGAAAATATGGATTGAAAACCCGTTTGATAATTTGCCGATTGAGGGGTTCCGAGCTCAGCGTTATTGGTTGATGGCGGAGGCATTTCGTAAGGCAGGGCATGAGGTCACGCTTTGGACGAGTGACTTCAATCATACAACCAAACGCAAACGCGTGGTGGTAAAAGGGAAAGGCGAGGATGAAGGGTTCTCGATAAGATTCGTGCCTACCATTCCGTATCATAAGAATGTATCAATAAAGCGAATCATCAGCCATCTGTTTTATGCTGCTAGGTGGCGAAGAATGGGAGCTGAGGCGCTTGCCGAGACTTCTGAACCGGATGTGATTATCTTAAGTTCTCCTCCGATTATGACCGGACTCGCGGCGCTCCACTTTAAAAAGCTATGTGGCGCCAAGGTCGTTCTCGATATCATGGATCTTTGGCCTGAGACATTTGAACGAGTCGCGTCGAAGTGGATTCTATGGCCGATAAAAAAGATCGCGGATTTCATTCGAAAACGCGCTGATCTGGTGACGAGCGTCGCTGAGGCGTATCCCGGAAAGACGTTCTATCATGGAATTGAGTTATGCGCAACGGAAGAAGAGCGCGCTGACAGCGAATCGTTAAGGGTCGTGTATATCGGTAATTTGGGCGTGACGTACGATCTCAAGACGGTAGTCGAGGCTATTAAAAGGATCAAAGGCGCTACCATCAAAATCGCCGGACAGGGCGCGGGCGCGAAGGATTTAGGAGACGAATACGTAGGGTATTTAGGTAAGGAAGAATTGGAACGCTTACTCGCTCATAGTGATATAGGGGTAATCCCGATGGCTCCGGAGAGTTGCGTCGGAGTGCCCTACAAGTTCGCGGATTATGCCAAAGCGGGACTCGCTATTGTCAGTTCGCTGTCCGGAGAAAGTTCCAAGCTGATGAAGCGGTATGGCGCGGGAGAAGAGTACGTTCCGCATGATGTCGATAGCCTCGTTAAGGCGATCGAACGATTGCGGCCTCGATTGAAAGAAGCGAGGGCATCTTCTCGCAAGATGGCGGAAGAGGTTTTGGACTCGAAGAAGATTTATGCCGATTACGTCAAGTATGTAGCCGAGATGGTCTGAAATATGGTATAATGTATAGACAAGATTTCAAAGGAGAGGTTATGGCAGAAGTTACCATTGAAGCAAGACGTCATAGCGCGGCCCATCTCGCGGCTCGTGCGATCATGAACGTTTTCGAGAATGTTCAGGTCGATATCGGTCCTGCGACGGATGAGGGCTTTTATTACGATTTCGATCTTCCTCATCGTCTTTCACCGGAAGATTTCCCGAAGATTGAGGAAGAGATCAAGCGTCTTATCGCGCTCGATGAGCCGTTCGTGAGAAAGGAAGTTTCGCGCGAAGAGTGCGCGAAAATGCTCGAAGGTCAGCAGTATAAGCTCGAGCGTCTCGGCGACATCCCCGAAGGCGAAACGATTTCGACTTATGCGGTTGGTGACTACGTCGAAATGTGTCGCGGTCCTCATGTCGAGCACTCCTCCCAGATCGGTGTCGTTAAATTGACTCGTGTCGCCGGCAGCTATTTCCGCGGCGATGTCAACAACAAGATGCTCCAGCGCGTTTACGGCATCATCGCCAAGGATCAGGCGGAGATGGACGAAATCATCGAACGTGCCGAAGAGGCGAAGCGCCGCGATCATCGCAAACTCGGCGTGGAACTCGATCTCTTCCATATCGATCCCGAAAATCCCGGTCAGATCTTTTGGCACCCGCGTGGGTGGTCGATTTACGTGACCTTGCAGGATTACATGCGCAAGAAACTCGTGGCGGACGGCTACTCGGAGGTCAACACTCCTGCGCTTATGCCGCGCTCCTTGTGGGAACGTAGCGGTCACTGGGGTCATTATCAGAAGAATATGTTCGTCACCGAGAGCGAAAAGCGTCTTTTCGCGGTGAAGCCCATGAACTGCCCCGGTGCGATTGAGATTTTCAAGAGCCGTACGAGGAGCTACAAGGATCTTCCTTTGCGTCTCGCGGAATTCGGTCACTGTGCGCGTAACGAGCCGAGCGGCACTCTTCACGGCATCATGCGTGTCCGCGGCTTCGTGCAGGACGATGCCCACATTCTTTGTACCGAGGACCAAATCGAGGAAGAAGTCGCGAAGTTCTGCCGTCTCTTGAAGGACGTCTACTCCGATTTCGGCTTCGATAAGAATCTCCTCGTTAAGCTTTCGACGATGCCTGAGGATCACGTCGGTGAAATCGCGACTTGGCAGCATGCCGAGGCGGCTCTCGCGGCGGCGTGCAATGCGGCCGGACTTCCCTTCGAGATTCAGCCCGGAGAAGGCGCGTTTTACGGCCCGAAGCTTGAGTTCACGCTCGTCGATGCGCTCGGTCGTCAGTGGCAGTGCGGCACGATTCAGCTCGACTATCAGCTCCCGAGCGCCGAGCGTCTCAACGCCGAATATGTCGGCGCGGACGGCAAGAAGCATCACCCCGTAATGCTTCACCGCGCGGTTCTCGGCTCTCTTGAACGCTTCATCGGTATTTTGATCGAGAACTACGCGGGAGCGTTCCCGTTCTGGCTCGCGCCGGAGCAGATTCGCATTCTTCCGAGTTCGGATAAGGCGCTTGATTATGCGAAGAAGATTAAGGCCGCTTTGGAGGCGAACGGCTATCGTGTTACGGTCGACGCTTCGTCCGAAAAGCTCGGCGCGAAGATTCGTGAGGCCTCCAACTGGAAGGTTCCGTACAAGGTCGTTGTCGGCCCGCGCGATGAAGCGGACGAGACGGTTTCCGTCCGCAAGACGGGTGAAGGCGATCTCGGCGCCATGAAGCTTCCTGACTTCCTCGCGAAGCTCCAGTCGGAAATCAAGGCTTAATGACCGATTACTCGAAACTCCTCAACCCTGAGCAGTGTGCTGCAGCGACTGCCGGGGAGGGTCCCTTGTTGGTGCTGGCTGCCGCCGGTACCGGTAAGACGCGTACGCTCGTTCACCGCGTCGCCTATTTGATGGAGTGTGGGATACCCGCTGACCGAATTCTTCTTCTTACCTTCACGAATCGCGCGGCGAGAGAAATGCGCGACAGGGCGGAGCAACTCGTCGGCGCGGAAGTCGCCTCGATTTGGTCGGGTACGTTCCACTCGATTTGCGCGAAGTTCCTTCGTCACTACGGAATGACTATCGGCTATAAGCCCGGTTTTCAGATTATCGATGACGACGATCAGAAGAAGATTCTAGGCGAAATCATCAAGACGAACGTCGCCGATCCTAAAGACTTTCCGAAAAAGGAGATTATCGGGAAGATCATCTCCGAAGCGCAAAACGAACAAAAGCCGATTCAATTCATCGCCTCGAGGTGGCAGACTCGTACGGCCGGTATCGACCCCGAAGCGATTCAAAAGATTGCTTTAGCTTACGACGCGAAGAAGAAAGAACTTGGAGCGATGGATTTCGACGATCTGCTCGTAAACGGACTTCGCCTCCTTAAGGAAGTTCCGCAAGTTCGCGAAATTCTCCAAGAGCATTTCCTTCATGTCTTGGTCGACGAATATCAAGATACGAACACGCTTCAGGCCGAATTCGTCGATATTCTCGCCGCGAAACATCGTAACGTGATGGCGGTAGGCGATGACTTCCAGTGTATCTACACTTGGCGCGGCGCTCAAATCGAGAATATCATGGAATTCCCGAAGCGTTGGCCCGGTTGTAAGATCGTGAAATTGGAGCGCAATTATCGCAGCGTCCCCGGCGTTCTCGCGGTCGCGAATACGGTCATGAAGGATGCGCCCGGTCAGTTCGACAAGACGCTCCGTCCGACCCGCGGCGAATCGGGAGATAAGCCCTATCTCTATAAGGTTTACGACGGGAAAGCTCAGGCGAACGAGATTTTGAAGCTTCTCAACGAAGCGAGAGCGCTAGGTTATCGTTATCGCGATATCGCGGTTCTTTATCGTAGCCATTTCCAGTCGATCGATGTCCAGATGCAGCTTGCTCGCATGAAAGTCCCGTTCCGCATCACGAGCGGTGTCGGCGTTTTCGAACAGGTTCATACGAAGGACGTTCTCGCCTATCTTCGGATCTTGACGAATCCGCAGGATGAACTTTCGTTCCTCCGTCTCGTTTCGCTTTTCCCCGGAGTCGGCGAAAAGACTGCTCGTGGATATTGGACGAAGCTCGGAAAATCCTTCAATCCGAAAGAGAAGGCCGACCGCGACAACCTCTTCGCGCTTTTGGGCGCGAAAGCGAAGCCGATTTGGCCGCCCCTCGCGAAAGCGATGGAAGTCGCCCAGGAACACATCGACGAGGAGATGGTCGGCGAAGTGATCGAAGACTTTTGTGACCTCTTTTACGAGGATCATCTTCGTAAGGAATACGAAGAGCCTGATGCGTTGGACCGCCTCGACGACCTTAAGGAACTAGCCGCTCAAATCGCTGACGCCGAGGGTGGCCTCGAAGGCTTCTTGGCGGATGTCGCGCTATTAACCAATCTTGATGTCAAAAAGAACGATCCGGATATTGATAAGGTCACTTTGTCGACAATTCATCAAGCGAAGGGTATGGAGTGGCCGGTTGTGTTCGTTCCGTGGCTTTCCGAGGGCTTGTTCCCGAGCGCGAAAGCCGCTGAAGAAGGCCGCACGGAAGAAGAGCGCCGCCTCTTTTACGTGGTCGTTACCCGCGCAAAAGATCAGCTATATATGTTCAGTCCAACGGTGCGCAAAATGTCTGACGGCGGAATGTTCCCCGTCGAGGCGAGCGTATTCGTAAAAGAAATTCCCTCCGAGCTTTTAAACGTTCGGAAAATATGCTATAATACCACTTATGAAGATTATCGGAAACCCCATTTTCACCAAGAATGGCGAAGGTAAACTCGCCAGTCGAATCGGTACGATCTTTTTAAAGACCCCCGGTCTCGTTACAACGAGTGCCGTTCATGCGGTTCAACGTTATATTTGGATCGAGACGTTGACTTCCGAACGTGTCGCCGGTGGTGCGGCTCCGCTTTCGGAGGCGGAACACCACGCAGAGCTCGATAACGGCGTTGATTTGCTATTCACAGAGGATGAAGTCTTGATCCGCCCCGATCCGGATAGGATGGATCTTGCCATGCAGGCTGATGAAATGTTGCAGCCTTTGGTGGGTAAGGAGAAAATCAAGTTTCTCAATACTTCGATCGCCAAGGTGAGACAGGCTTTGCGTGAACGCGGCGAAAAGTGGCGTATCGCGCGTCAGCCGATTTCCGGCGACGAAATGAATCGCCTTATAGAGGAATCGCGCTTGCCGATCGGCGAACACCCGATTTATTACTATAATCGCATTACGGGTACGCGCTATCTTACCCCGGCGAGCTACCCCGAAATCATCGCGAAGCTCGATCCGATTTCCTTCCGTCGTCAGCTCATGGAGATTCAGGCGGGGCTTAAGAAGCGTAATCGTACGGGCGCTCCCGAAATCGAGCTTTTCCCGAGCTTCACGCCGGTCGAAATCAAGCAGCGAGTCCGCGACGCCGACCTCGTCAATATGAGCGATGAGGAACTTCGTATAGCCGCCGACAAGATCAATCAGGATTGGCGTATGTCGATCCCGACGAATCTTCGTGATGAGTCGGTTGAAAATTTGCATTGGCGTAATACGATTCTTTGGACGATTACCCGCAAGGCCGACGAAACGACTGATTCCGAGTTCGAAATCGTCGACGGAGACTTCGCTCCCGAATTCTATCGCCAGATCGAATGGCTCCCCGGCCTTCGCATCGTGAACGGCGAAGTCATTTTCGATCCGCTCCTCGATGATAAGCGCGCGAAAGCGCTTCTCTTCAATACCGTTCGTCTTTTCACGAATCTCGAGTGGGTCAATATCGGCCGCATCAAGCGCACTTTGTCGAAGGCGGGCATTGAAGGAACTCGTCGCGGTTATGTCTATGTGCTTCAATTTAAGGAAAAGGGCCGTCCGAAGCACGAAATCATGATGATTCGACTCGTTAAGTGGGGCATGGCCGAGCGTCTCGACGATGGTAAGGATCTCAAAACCGCCGCGAAAGAAACGGCGGAATATGCCGACTACATCCTCGATCGTCGTCTTATGTGCCGTCAGCTCGGCATGAAGCTCCCTTCGCGTGTCGCGCTCGGTAGTTTCAATGAAACGTACGAGGGCAATAACGAATACAACGGGATGCTTATCCGTACGGCATACTCCGTTCGTGCATACATTACCGGCACTGCCTCCGACAAGATCCCTGAATCGCGCTACCGCAACCCCGCTTTCGCGAAGAAGTTCGCCGAACTTATGGGCGGAGCTGCCGCGGTCGACATGATTGTCGGTCGTCGTTCTTCGGTCACGAAGGAAAACCTCTTCGATCATTATCACGAAGTCATCGTGATCGGTCAGGATGGGCTTCCGAAGGATCTTATCGTCACGAGCCACGCGGGTTCGTTCGTCAACTACGAACATGAACTCGCCGACTATGTCGCTTCTTATGCCGTGTGCATACGTAAGCGCAAGGATCTCGTCTTCGACTACGAAGTCTTCAAGGAAACATATTTGAAGGCGTTCGAGGCGAAGCTCGTCGAAGTCCAAGCTTCCTATCGCGAACATCGTCACGCCTACGACTCGCTCTTCGCCGACCGTCCTTACAATGTCGACGGCTCGGGCGCGTATAGATGGATGAGAACTTTGAAGCGTCTTGATGCTTGCGACCCGAAGGCGATAACGGCGCTTCTCAGGAAAGCGATAGAGTGCTGAAATACATATTAAAACGTTTGTGGGAGACTATCCCGACCACGTTCGGGATTCTCCTTTTGACGTTCACTCTTTTTAACGTCATTGGAGGATCTCCTGCGATGACGATCCTCGGCAAAAACGCGACTAAAGAATCGATAGCCGAATTCAATCATAAGTATGGTTATGACAAACCATTGATTTTTGCGAAAGATTCGCAGTTTTCCAATTTTATATTGAATCTTTCCAAGGGTGATTTCGGTTATTCGATTGAACATAAAGAGCCGGTTATTTCGGTTCTTAAAAGAGGAGTCGGACCGAGTCTTTCGTTAACGGTTCCAATATTGATTGGTGGTGTTATTCTCGCGTTGATGTTGGCGGTCGTTTCGGCGGCGAATAGGGGCGGGGCGGTTGATAAGTTCATCCTTCTTGTGTCTACTATTCTGATGAGCGTCAACTATGTCGTTTGGGTGCTTGCAGGGCAGTTTTTCTTAGGATACAAGTTCTCTCTCTTCCCGGTATGGGGATATGATGGCATCGGATACTTGGTACTGCCGATCGCTATCGGAGTGTTTTCTTCGCTTGGCGTTGATATCAGATTCTTTCGCGCAGCGGTTCTCGATGAAATGTACAAGCCTTATATTCTGACGGCACGAGCTAAAAAGCTCTCGAAGATGAAGATTCTTTTCGTTCATGTGCTTGGTAATGCGCTTATTCCGATCGCGACATATGTTTCGCTTTCGATCCCTTATCTGTTTACCGGCTCACTACTCCTGGAAAGCTTTTTCGGCATTCCCGGTCTCGGTCAAGTCTCGATCAACGCGATTCATTCTGCCGATATGGCCGTTGTACGCACGGTCGTGGTCTTAGGTGCGCTTTTGTATCAGTTCGTCAATCTTCTTTCGGATTTGCTTAATGCCGCGTTGGATCCGCGAGTAAGGCCATTATGAATATGGCCATACTATTAGCTACGCTTCTTACTGTAATCAATCCCAAGCCGGCAACGATTCCTGAAGTGCGACATTGGGAAGGTCGTGAAGGATTTTGCTCCATCAAAGACACGACAGCTCTTCGGTCGAAGGAGGCGAAAAAATCCGAACTCGGAGAGGAAGGATATGAAATCGATATCTCCAAGAATGGTGTTAAGATAATTTATGGAGGTACGGCCGGTAAGTTTTACGCGGCGAATACGTTGAAACAAATAAGACGGCTCAATCCGGAGGCATTGCCTTGTGGGAAGATCGTCGACAAGCCGCGTTATAAAATTCGTGGTTTTGTCTTAGATGTCGGCAGGCTTCCTGTTCCGGTTGAGTTTCTGTATGAGGTTGTGGATATTATGGCCGATTGCAAGATGAATGATCTGCAACTCCATTTGAATGATAATTACATTTGGCATTCCGACTTCGCCAAGCAGGGGAAGGATCCTTTCAAAGAGAGCTACGCGGCATTTCGATTAGAGTCGAAGATTCCCGGACTTACTGCAAAAGACGTCTCATATACGAAGAAAGATTTTGCCAAGCTGGTTGTGTACGCGGCGAAAAAGGGAGTTAGAATCGTGCCGGAATTCGATTCTCCCGGACATGCGCTTGCACTCACTCGTGTTAGACCCGATCTCATTTATCAAGGTCCTATGAGCGATCCTTCCAAGCGTTGTGAAATGCTTGACGCCGCCAAGCCGGAGGCGCTTGATTTCGTGTGCTCGCTTTACGATGAATATTGGCCGTTATTTAAAAATTGTGAAGTAGTCCATATTGGATCCGACGAATTCTTCGGAGCGAATGAAGATTATCGCCGCTTTGTAGACGGGCTACTTGCGCATGTTCAGAAGAATAAGCATACTCCGCGGCTTTGGGGGTCGCTTCGTAGGAAGGCGGGATCTACGCCGGTGAGAGTAGATGGTGTTCAAATGAATATTTGGAGTCAGGACTGGGGAAGAGCTAAGGAGTCGATTGCGTTGGGATATGATATTATCAATACGTTTGATCGCGATTTGTATTTTGTGCCGACTGCGGACTATTATAGAATGGATCGAAACCTCAAGCGGCTTTGGGAAAACTGGCGCATACACGTAATCGGTCCTGATACTCTTGACATCGACGAGCCGAAATTACTTGGAGCGAGTTGGGCTTGTTGGAATGACATGATCGGTCCGAGACATAATGGTTACACATATAAAGATTTGAAGCCGACCATTAAAGATGTTTGTGAGACTTTGTGTGATAGAATGTGGACAGGAGAGGGCCCGAAAAGGTCATACAATGAGCAGCAGGAGCTCATAAAAAAACTTTTTTAATTTTTTGAAAATACCCCCTTGCGCAGTCGAGGGGATTTTTGATATAATACCCA
>JAKSOZ010000036.1 GCA_024405265.1 Kiritimatiellia bacterium
GTATGGGCGGTATCATCAGTGCGACGGCTGATTATCGCAATTATCCCGGTGCGATTGGGTTTACGTTCCGTTATTATGCGAACGAGCTTGTAAGAGATAAGCGCATCAAGCTCCTTAAAATCGACGGTATTGATCCGACGGTTGAGAATATTCGCTCGGGACGATATCCGTTCGTTGAGACTGCGTATGCGATTACGGTTTCCGAGCGTAAGGGGAATGTGAAAAAGTTTATCGATTTCCTCGTCTCACCCGTCGGACAATCTCTTGTCGAGAAAACAGGCTATGTCTTGCCGTAAAGTAAATAGAGGGTGAAATGAGAATACTTAAAATATTCGGTTGGATATTTGTAGCGGTTATAGGACTTTGGCTTGTCGGCTTGATCGGTCTATCCGCATATTTTACTTTTGCCGCGCCGGAATCGCCGATTGTCGACGATAGCGATTTGCGAATTGATGAGCCGCCGATTCCGGATGAGGAGAACGCGTATCTCGCGTTTATCGCAGCGACGAATCATTTTGATTTTTCTTCTAAAGATCAGATGTGTTGTTGGAAATATATTGAAAACAACCGCGGCGAATTTGCCGAACGTTCCGAGATTGATCGAATAGTGAAGGAACATGAAGCGGCGTTCTTGGCAATCGAACGAATCGGGCGAATGAACGCGTATCGGTTGGTGCCGACATCAAATTGTTTCGGGGCGTATTTTCCGCCTATAAGCTCCATGGCGAGGATGAATAACCTCTGTCGGGTCAAGGCGCTTCGATCATTTGAAGAAGGCGATTATGATACCGCGTTTGGAATCACGTGTGACTCACAGAAATTCTTTTCGCTTTGCACGGAGAACGCTTCAACGTTAGTGGCGTTTCTTGCCGGGATTGGTACGAGTGCGAAGGCTTGCAAAATGTTTGTTGCCCTCGCAAATGCCGATGGAGTTAGTGACGAAATGTTGGAAAAGATAGCGAATCGGCTTGAGACTGAATTTGACGAGGCATCATTGTTTGAGAGGACGTACAAATGTGAGTATCAAAACTATGGAGCTAAGTTTTTGGATGATATCGAACTCATTCGGAGTCTTTCTAAGGAACTCCGATTCTTGCCGGTAAGATTTGCCTTTAGCCCGGGAATGACTCGACTGCTGATTGTGAACGCCATTCGAGATGAATTATCAGGCATACGTTCGCAAGTGAATATTCCTGATAAAGTCAATTACTTGCAACCGAATTGGGCGGGATATCTCGCGCTCCGTGCGTTGATGCCATCGTTTGATGCGTTTAGAGATTCTTTTGTGAAGTATCGGCTTGAGGTTCGAACGGCACGAACGGCGGTTGCTGTAGTTCGCTATGCTCGAGCTAATGGCGGCAAGCTTCCCACGAAACTCTCGGAGCTGGTGCCTACTTATCTGAAGGATGTTCCGCGTGATCCCTATGACCCTGAGAAAGAGCTTGGTTATGATTGTGAGAGGGGGCTTGTCTGGTCGGTTGGTAAATACGGTAAATTCGATCCGTTAGCGGAAAAGGTGAGCGTCTCGTTCTTTAATCGCGAGATGGAAAAGTGCGCTTTACGCATCGATGGTAAGCCGCATGAGAAACGTAAGACCCCGTCTAGAAAGAAAAGAAGCGAAAGTTTAAAGTGATGAGCGAAGATTATTCGATTTTGATTGAGGCGCTAAAAAAAGCGAAGCACGTCGGCGTGTTGACGGGTGCGGGCGTGAGCACGCTTTCGGGGATTCCAGACTTCCGCGGTCCGCAAGGACTTTACAAAAATCCCGATGCCGAGCGAATTTTCGACATCGACTGGTTCGACCGCGATCCGTCAGTTTACTACAAAGGGTGCCGTGAGCTCGTGTACAGACTCGAGAAGTACGAGCCGAACAAGGTTCATCACGCGCTCAAGCGTCTCGAAGATATCGGACTTTTGAAGGGCATCGCAACACAGAATATCGATATGCTCCATCAAAAGGCCGGCTCGTCGAACGTCTTTGAGGTGCACGGCTCGCCGCTTCTTCATCATTGCAGACGGTGCGGACGCTCAATCGGTTTCGAGGAAGTCTGCGCCGAGCTGAAGAAGGGCGTTGAAGTGCCGCGCTGCTCGTGCGGAGGCGCGTATAAGCCAGACATCACTTTCTTCGGCGAGATGCTGCCCGAAGAGGCGTTCGTGAAGTCTCAGGAACTCGCGCTTTCGTCCGATGTCTTTCTAGTGCTCGGAACGTCTCTTACCGTCTATCCGGCAGCAGGGCTGCCGCGTCTCACGCTTCAAGCGGGCGGTAAGGTCTTTATCGTCAACGGTTCGCCGACTTCGCTCGACAACGAAGCGACCGCGCGCTATACCGATCTCGCCGCTTTTGCCGACGCAGTCTTGACCAATATCGATGATATGGTATAATATCAGTAGAAAAGGAGGTAGCTATTATGACGAAGCTTACGAAGATTTTGGCGCTCGGGGCGCTTGCGCTCGTTGCGGGCTGTGGACAGGTCGATTCGGGACACGCGGGGCTCAAGCTTTCGTGGGGTAAGGTCGTATCCGCGCCGCTCGGACCGGGCCTTTGGTTTTATAATCCTATCGGTGGTTCGCTCGTCGTCTATGATTGCCGTGAACAACGCACCGATTTCAAGATGACGGCTTATACGAAAGACGTGCAGAGCGCCGACTTCAATATCGTCGTCACTTATGCTATCGATAGAACGAAACTCGTCGGCCTTCATAACGAAATCGGAACGCGTTATGTCGAGAAGATTTTGAATCCTGTCGTGATTGGCGTTACCAAGGATGTCGTCGGTCAGTGGGAAGCCGACAAGCTCATCAATGGACGCGAAAAGGCGACGAGAGAAATAGTCGACCTCGTGCGCAAGGCGATGAATGGGCGTCCGATTACCGTCAGTAATGTTGTTATCGCCAATATCGACTACTCGGATGTCTTCGAGAAGGCGATTGAAGATAAGCAGGTCGCGATGCAGAACGCGATTCGTGCTAAGAATCGTACGCAAGAAATCGAGGAAGAAGCGCGGCAGAAGCTCATTACCGCTGAAGCGGAAGCGAAGTCGATGCAAATCCGCGGCGATGCACTCAAAGCGAATCCCGGCCTCGTTCAACTCGAAGCGGTTGCGAAGTGGGACGGCAAAGCTCCCCAAACTCTCGTCATCGGCTCCGACTCTACCCCGATTCTCGGGAAATAAGTGATAGGTAAAATAGTTTGAGTGTGATATTGGCGATGATCGTGTGGTATTTTCCCGGGTGGATGCGGACAGAGAAGCCGCAGGAAGGGATAATGCCTGCGCTTAAGCAAGCGTTTCCTGAAGCGGAAGTCGTCTTTAAACCCTGGAAAGGCGATGTGATTTGGCCGCTTGCCACCAAGAATGCCGATGAAGTCGACGAGAAATTTGCCGCGGAAATCGCCGCAATGAGCGAAGAAGAACGACAAAATCTTGTCTTGGTCGGCCACTCACTAGGCGGGCGAATCGCCGCGCGAGTGACGAGCAAACTCGGCGCCAAAGGCCTCAAAGTAAAAGAGACGATTCTTATGGGCGCGGCACTTCCGTATGAAGATAAAGACATCATTAGTATGGGAAAGGGTAGCGAACTCCCGATTCTCGCGATTTGCAACCCGAAGGACGTAACGCTCAAATATATCTACGCGGCATTTGGAGGCGAGTGGTCGGCTGCCTTTGGGGCGAATGGCGGCATCGGCAAGCTCGAAAACTGCCGCGAATATGTCGTTCCCGCTTCTCTGGTTAAGGAAGTTCCGGTCGATCGTTTTTGGGCGGATGTCGAAGCGTTTCGTGAAGTCGCTAATCATCATGCGCTCTTTTATGTCGCGGCGCTTAAGAAGATTATCGAAGGCGAGGAGCTCGAAGAAGAGATAATGATTCCTCAAGATTTCATAACCATCGAGTGGCCGGTTATGGATAAGGGAATCTGGTGGGAGGTAATTGAAGAGCGCGAAGGCTGGAAGCTCGAGCGCAATATTATTACCGGACACGCCCGCATCCTCGACCCTAACAAAATCCGCCGCGCATGGGGATCGGTTGAAAAATTGAAACTTTCATTCAGAAAAAATGTTGAACGATAAAGAATTGCGAGCGATATTGTCGACGCTAAGTGCGGAAGAATATCGCAAGATTGCCGCGGAGCGGATGAAGGCGCATCACGAGGCGACGAATCGTTTCTGCGGGAAGTGCGGCGGGGCGATGCGCCATCATGCCGACCCAAACGAAAACGCGTATGTCTGCGAGAAGTGCGGCTATCTCGCCTATCCGAAGATTTGTCCCGCGATTATCGTACTCGTTACGAAGGGCGACAAGATTCTTCTTCAGCGCAATTCGCACTACGGACTTAAGAATTGGACGCTCGTTGCGGGTTTCGTCGATCCCGGAGAGAGCTTTGAGGACGCGGTACGGCGCGAAGTAGCCGAAGAAGCGTCGATTAAAGTGAAGAATATTCGCTATTTCGGCTCCCAGAGTTGGCCTTTCCCTTCGACGATTATGGTCGGCTTTACGGCCGAATACGAAAGCGGTGAACTTACCCCCGATGGGGAAGAAGTTATCGAATCCGGTTGGTTCTCGAAAGACAACCTCCCCGAAATCCCGCTTCCCGGATCCATCGCCCGCGCACTGATTGACGAATTTTTAAATGATCATGAAAAGAATAGACCGGAATAAAGAGATATGATATAATATCTCCAAAATTAAGAAAGAGAATTTTATGAGAAAAATTTTGTTGGCAATCGCTTTTCTTTCGAGCTCCTTTGTTTCTCGTGCGGAGAATCCGATACTTGGCTTTTGGAAGACGATTGATGATGAAACCGGTGAAGCGAAGAGTATTGTTCGAGTTTACGAACACGACGGCAAGGTGTATGGGCGAGTTCATCGTGTCCTTACGGATCGTACCGCCAAGGCTAAAATCGCCGGTGCTCCGCTTATTGAAGGGCTTGATATCATCAAGGATTTAACACCTTCCTCGAAAGGAAAGCTTGAGGGAGGAAAAGTGCTTGATCCGAAAAACGGTCGTGCTTACTCTTGTCAAATCTGGGTTGAAGACGGTAAGCTTATCATGCGCGGAAGTTTATTCGGCATCGGACGTAAGCAAGTATGGCTTCCGACCGAGGCTCCGGTAGATGCGCCGGAAAAGATCGTGCCTGATCCTAAGTTTTGATATGATGACGTGGCGATTGGTAATTTGATATAATACTCTCGAATATGAAAGCAAAAACATTTATCGATCAGGTGGAAGTCTTGGTTCGCTCCGGTAAGGGCGGCGACGGTTCGACCTCGTTCCGCCGAGAGGCGCTTGTTGAGTTCGGCGGTCCTGATGGTGGCGATGGTGGACGCGGTGGAGACGTCGTTTTCAAGGCCTCGGAGCACATAAACTCGCTCCTCGCGCTTTACTACGATCCGAAGTGCTTCGCTCAGGATGGTGGCCCCGGTCAGGGGCAGAAGATGTTCGGTAAGCGAGGCAAAGATCTCGTGATTCCCGTTCCGCTCGGGACCGAGGTCTACGATACCGAAACCGATCTTTTAATTGCCGACATCACCGAGCCCGGTCAGTCGGTCGTCGTCGCGAAAGGCGGCGTCGGCGGTTTCGGTAATGTTCATTTCAAGAGCTCCGTCAACCAGGCGCCTACCGAACATACTCCCGGTGGCGAGCCGGAAGAAAAACGTCTTCGTCTTGAGCTCAAGACGATTGCCGACGCGGGTCTTCTCGGTTTTCCGAACGCCGGTAAGAGCTCGCTTCTCTCGGCGCTTTCTTCCGCGACTCCCAAGATCGCGAGTTATCCGTTCACGACTTTGAATCCGATAGTCGGCACGATTGTCTATGATGACTACGCGAAAATCGCGATGGCCGACGTCCCCGGCATTATCGAGGGCGCGGCGAAGGGCGTGGGCTTAGGTCTCGCATTCTTGAAGCATCTCGAGCGATCGAAAGTTCTTATCTATGTAATCGATATGTCGGGTATCGACAATCGTAAGCCCTGGGAAGATTACGAGATTCTTCATAAGGAAATCGAGGAATATTCTATCGAGCTCGCTGAGCGTCCCTATCTCGTCGTTGCCAATAAGCTCGACACGGAAGAAGCGAAGGAGAATCTGCCGCGCTTCATCGAAGAAACCGGCGTTACGCCGATTTCGATTTCGTGTGAATCTCGCGAGGGTCTCGAGGAGTTCAAAGCTGAACTTCGCAAGATCGTCAATCCCAAGACGAAGTTCCATCATACTCACGCGGAAGCTCCCGATCTTTCCGAGATGCCTGATACGACGGGCGAGGAAATCTCCGAAGACGCGATTCGTTTCGCGACTTTCTTGAAGCTTGAAAAGCCGAAGGCGAAGAGCCATCCTTCGCGCGGCAATATCCACCAAAACTGAAATAACGAAAGGACGAGCAATGGGTAAGCCCTCATATGAAGTAGTCGACTTCGGCGTCACGAAGTACGGTGAAAAAGCGAAGAAGTACATCCTCAATGGTGCCGGCGGCGTGATTCTCGAAGTAAGCGATTACGGCGGCAAGGTCGTTCGTCTTTTCACTCCCGATCGCAACGGCAAGATGAAGGACGTCGTCGTCGGTTTTGACGATCCGAGTGGCTGGGATAACGGCGACCCCTACTGGGGCTGCATTATCGGACGCTATGGTAACCGTATCGCGAAGGGCGAGTTCAAGATCGGCAAAAATAAGATCAAACTCCCCGCGCTCAATAACGCTCCCGCCGGAATCGGTTGCAATCTTCATGGCGGAGATCGTGGTTGGAACGCGTATGTCTGGAAGGCCGAGCCCTTCGTCAAGGGAACGAACGTCGGCGTCGTCTTTACCCACACTTCGCCTGACGGCGATGAAGGTTTCCCCGGTAAGGTCGAAGTCAAGGTCACCTACACGCTTACCGCGAAGAACGTCTGGCGCGTCGATTATGAAGCCGTCCCCGATAAGACGACTCCGATCAATATGACCCAGCACGTATACTTCAACTTCAAGGGCGAAGCGGGCGGCACGATCGAAGATCACGAGATGAAGATCGCCGCGTCCCAGACGACGCCTTATACGGCCGACCAGATCCCGACCGGCAAGCTCGCGAAGGTCGACGGCACTCCCTTCGATTTCCGCAAGGGTATGCGTATCGGTGAGCGTATCAACGAAGCGAATGAACAGCTCGCCTTCGGTCGTGGTTACGACCACAACTGGGTCCTTGATAAGGGCGAAATGGTTACGGGTAAGAAGGCGACGAAGCTCATTTATGCCGCGTCCGTTTCGTGCCCCTTGAACGGCCGCAAGGTCGACGTCTACACGACCGAACCTTGCATCCAGGTTTACACCTCGAACTGGTCCGACTACAATCAGACCGCGAAGGGCGGCGAACACCTTTCGTTCCGCTGCGGCGTCGCGCTCGAGACTCAGCATGCTCCCGACTCGCCCAACAAGCCGAAGTGGCCCACCACTTTCGTCAAGGCCGGTGAAGTCTACAAGACTTCCACGGAATTCCGTTTCTCGGCGAAGTGATTACGCTTTTCAAGAACGGAACCATCGTAGATGGTACGGGCAAGGTCGCCTTTAAGGGCGACCTTGTCGTCAAAGACGATAAAATCGAGTGTGTCTCCGTACAATGCTTGCATGGTGGTACGGAGGTCACTACCTACGATAGAGTCGTGGATTGTACGGGGAAGCTCGTTTGCCCCGGTTTTATCGACGCTCACACTCATTCGGACGCGTACCTTATTCTTGAGCCGGACGCGCCCTCGAAGCTTTCTCAGGGTATCACGACCGAAATCAACGGGCAATGCGGCGGCTCGGTAGCGCCTCGTTATGGCGAAGCGCGACTTTCTTCCGATTGGGCCGCGCTCTTAGGGGAGAAGCTTACTTGGCGCTCGATGGCCGAATATCGCGAGACCTTGGGAAAAGTAGGCCCTGCGGTCAATACGGTTCAATTCGTCGGCCACAACACTCTTCGTTCGTCGGTTGTAGGCTACGCGGGGCGTCTCGCGACCGAAGACGAACTAAAACGCATGGAATACCTCCTCGACAAATCGCTCGAGGAGGGCGGATACGGGCTTACAACGGGGCTTATCTATCAACCCGGCAAATACTCGAATCCCGAAGAAGTAAAGCGCCTCGCCAAAATCGCCGCGAAAAAAGGCGGATACTACGCGACTCACATGCGTAGCGAGGGCGACAGGATTCTCGAGGCAATCGACGAGGTTTTGGAACTTGTACGCGAGTCGGGCATTAGAGCCGAGATTTCCCATCTTAAAACGAGCGGCAAGAAGAATTGGCATAAGATCGATGCCGTCTTGGAGAAGATTGAAACGGCTATCGAGCGCGGCGAACTTCTCGGTTCCGACCGTTATCCGTTCACTGCTGCGGGAACCGATCTCGACGTCGTTTTCCCCGATTGGGCGGGAGAGGGCGCGGTAGTTGCGGAGTGCATTCGTCTAAAGGACGAACGCACCAGGACGAAAATTATTGAGGAAATCAACGCCTCGGAACGTGATTGGTCGACCGTAATGATCGGCGGCACATGGCACGAAGATAACAAGAGATTCTGCGGGAGATTCATTTCGGAACTCACGAATAATCCCGGCGAGTTGATTTGTGATATTCTCGAGAAGGACGGCTGTAAAACCGGGGCGTTTTTCTTCGGAATGAGCGAGGAGAATCTTGATAAGATTCTCGCTCGTCCCTGGATCGTTCCCGGCTCCGACGCGTCTTTACGTGCGCCATGGGGGCCTCTGGGAGCGGACCATCCGCACCCGAGAGCCTATGCGACGATGCCGGAGTTCTTTGCCCGCGTTAAAGCGCTCGGGATTTCGAAAGAAGAGGCGATTTCGAGGATGAGCAAAGTCCCGGCCGAGCGTTTCGCGCTTAAAGGGCGCGGCGCTTTGAAGGCCGGCAATTTCGCCGATATCGTCGTTATCGACGAAGAGAACTTCAAACGTCGCTCAACGTTTACCGAGCCTCATCAATTCTCATCGGGTGTCGAACTCGTCATGGTCAACGGTGTGATTTCGTACGAGAACGGCAAGTTCACCGGTAAACGCGCAGGAAGGTTTTTAACTCGATGAACAGAATACTTTTTGAAAAAGATGAAATCGATGACGGATTCGTTTCTTTCAGCGACGAAAGAGCGGAGCATGTTCTTAAAATCCTCCACGGCGAAGTCGGCCAGACTCTCAAAACTGGCGAAGTGAACGGCCTTATCGGCACTTCCGAGATCGTGCTCATCAAAGGGAAGACCGTTCGCGTTAAGGTAAATCATACGGAGGAAAGCTTGAAGCCTTGGATCGACTTGATCCTCGCCCCGCCGCGTCCTCGCGTCATGAAACGCCTTTTGCCTCAGCTTGCGACGATGGGCGTTAATCGTATCACGCTCGTAGGTGCTAAAAAGGTCGAGAAGGATTTTTGGGGCGCGACGCTTCTTCGTGAGGAGAACTTCCGTCCGTTGCTTGTCGAGGGTCTCATGCAGGCTGGAACCTCGATTCTCCCTGAGGTTCGCCTTGAAAAAAGCTTTAACCGCTATCTTAAGTCGGGAATCGACGAATACGATGGTTATACGAAGATCGTCGCCCACCCCTATAAATCGGAAACATCCGACACTCAACACTCTAACTTCTTACTTCATACTTCGCAAGCGCCGAAGGTGCTTGCGATCGGCCCCGAAGGCGGTTGGACGGACGAAGAAGTCGCCGCGCTCGAAGAGCGAGGCTTTACGCGTTACTCTCTTGGTGAGCGCATCTTAAGAACCGATACCGCTACGATCGCGCTCTTGGCTAGACTCGACGCGACGAGATAAGCGACAATCGCCTCGAACGAGCGAATGTTGCCATGGTGAGCGAGAGCGACTAACATCGATGGCAGCGCCGCGTTCAACGGAATCCACCAATAAAGAAATCGCCAACGATTGGCCGAGGCCTCGGTATTGGTGTAAAACAACTGAATCGAGAGTAGCGTATTCGCACCGATTAGAATCGGAATGAATTTCACATACTCGAGATAATCGCTCCCGTTCGGCAAAACCATAAAGATCGACTTACCGAAAATCAGGAAGAACGTAGCCAAAAGAAGCGAAAAGACGATTTGCGCGCCGAAAGCCTTCATCATCAACGGCTTAGTGGAGCGTCCTTCTTCGGCGGCTTCGGCGGTCATCGGGAAGAGAATCGTGACGAGCGTGATCGCGATATAATTCGTGATATCGGAAAAGCGCGTGATCATGTAATAGGCGGCGCTATCTACGTCGCTTAAATATTCGCGCAAGATCGTCGAATCGACGAGCGATGAAATCATCGACGGGAATTGGTAAAGCGCCATCATCACGAACAAGACGAACAGCTTTTTCGTCGTCGCTTTCGACCAATACGGCGCGGCCTTGACCGCCAGAACCTTTCTTAAGAAAAAGATCGAAAGGAAGATCTGCGCGAAGGGCGAAGCTCCCTGACCTACGAAATAGCCGGAGAGCGGACGAAACGGCATCGCCAATAGCATCGTCAAAAGGCGAACCGGCGCGGCGATCACGTTTAAAAGCGAGAGCGCAGTGAATTTCTTGAGCGCCTGGAGCGCGTTCGTGTAAATCGGCGCGGCGCAAGAAAGAAAAGCGGAGGCGAGGATCAATATTCCGAGCGAGCCTTCAACGACACGGATTTTCTCCAGGAAGACGGGTAGCAGCAATCGCGAGATGCCGATCGCCGCTATCAAAACAAGTCCGACCGCGAGGAAAACGCCGCGCATGAGCGACTTGAGCCGTCCGAACTCGCGGTGCACGGCGAGAGTATTGACCTCTTTCGAGAAGGCGAGCGAGAAGACGTATGCGGGCAGGGCTAACGTCGTCGCGAATGAAATAAGCGGCAAAACCGCGCCGAGTTCGCTCGGATCGATATACTTCGGAACGACGTAAAGGCCGACGAACATATTGAGGAAATCCGCTACTCTTAACGCTAGAAACAGCATCAAGGAGTAATACCAGAAATCCCCGAGTTTTTCACGTAGTTTGTCGATCAAATTCATTGAGAAGATATTATATCATAAATTCGAAAATTTAGGGTTGCATTTTCGAGGGAAATAATGTATTATCCATACCTCATGAATAACGACTTTCTGGTTTTCGATCACGTTACGAAAAAGTTCGGCGCTTTGACGGCGGTGAACGACGTTTCGTTCAGTGTCACGAAGGGCGAGTTCTTCTCGCTTCTTGGCCCCTCCGGCTGCGGCAAGACGACGCTTCTTCGCATGCTCGGCGGCTTCGAACGCCCCGATTCCGGTCGCATCTATTTGGAAGGCAAGGACATTACCGATCTTCCGCCGAATCAGCGTCGAATCCACACGGTTTTTCAGAACTACGCTTTGTTCCCGACGATGACGATTTGGGACAACATCGCGTTCTCTTTGCGCCTCAAGAAAAAGCCGAAAGCGGAAATTGAAGAGGAAGTCGACAAGATCCTCGAGATGATTCAGATGTCGGATCATGCTTGGAAGTATCCCTCGCAGCTCTCGGGCGGTCAGAAGCAGCGCGTCGCCATCGCTCGTGCGCTTGTCGATCGTCCTCAGGTCTTGCTTCTTGATGAACCTCTCGCGGCGCTCGATTTGAAGCTTCGTCAGCACATGCTCCTCGAACTCGATACGATTCATGACCAGGTCGGCATCACCTTCATGTATGTGACTCACGACCAGGGCGAAGCGATGTCGCTCTCGGATCGAATCGCCGTCATTAACCGCGGCAAAATCGAACAGCTCGATGTCCCCGCTCGCATTTACGAAGCTCCTCAGTCGCGTTTCGTCGCCTCGTTCATTGGAGACACGAACTTCTTCGAAGGTGAAGTCGTCTCGATTGACGGGAACTACTGCACGATTCAGCCGGAGAACTTCCCGCCGATTTCCGCCTATAACGACCAGAATCTTAAGGTCGGCGACTTGGCTCAGCTTTCCGTTCGTCCCGAGAAGATTCGCGTCACCATCAATCCGCCGACTCCCGAGAAGGGCGCGGGAATCAACGTTTTCCCGACTAAAGTCAAGGATATCGTCTATCAGGGCGTTTACACGAAGTATTGGCTCACCTCGGGCAGTACTCAGGTCGCGGCCTTGAAGCCTCACTCTCGCTTCCTCCTCGATCAGGAAAAGATCACTTGGAACGACGACGTCTTCGTCTGGTGGCATCCTGACGACAGCTATATGGTGGCGAAATGAGCGATACGGCGCTTAAACCTTTCCGCTCCAAGTGGCACGAGCGCTTCGTAACCGCGCCTTCGTTCCTTTGGCTCCTCTTGTTTTTCGCGATTCCGGCGGTAATCGTTCTCTCGTTCACGTTCCACGGCCACACGGCTAACGGCGGCGTCGGTGAGTGGTCGCTTTCGACATGGCGCGAACTCGTAGACCCCGACTACCCGGTAATCGTCTGGCGCACGATTCGCGTTTCCTTGGAAGTGACGTTCTGGTCGATTCTTCTCGCGCTTCCGAGCGCATACGCTATCGCGAAGCTTCCGAAGAAGTGGCGCGCGATAGTGGCGGGCTCGATCATGCTCCCGTTTTGGACGAGTTTCGTGGTTCGCGTCTTCGCGTGGAAACAGATGCTCCACCCGAACGGCTGGCTTCAGAGCTGCTACATGGGCTTTTTGTACGCGAAAACATGGCTCGTTTGTTGGTTCACGGGTTCGCCCGGGATGCCCGACATCTCGACCGTCACGATTCTCGATTCGGAGCTCGCGGTCGTTCTCGTCTCGGTCTATTCCTTCCTTCCGTTTGCGATCATGCCGATATATACTGCCGCGGAGAAGTTCGATTTCTCGCTTATCGAGGCGGCGCGAGACTTGGGCGCGAGCAGCTTCTACGCATTCCGCAAGATCTTCATCCCGGGGATCAAGACCGGCATTTCGTCGGCGATTTTGATGGTCTTTATTCCTGCTATCGGCTCGTACGTTATCCCCCAGATGTTAGGGGGTACGAACTGCGTACTTATCGGCAACAAGATCTTCATGCGCGCGATTCAAAATCGTAACATTCCGCATGCAGCGGCCTTGGCGACGCTGATGGCGATTTCGGTCTTGGTTCCGATGTTAATCGCTTGGTGGGCTCAAAAGAAGGGGAAGAAGCAATGAAGCGGACTTATTTCTCGACTTTCGTCCTCGCGCTTTCGCTCCTTTTCTTGTATGTGCCGATTGTGCTCGTGATCGTCTACGGGTTTATCCCGAATGGTGTTTCGATGTCGTTCTTCGGCGCTAAGGGCGAGTTCCTCGGTTTTTCGACGAAGTGGTATTCGATGATTTTCTCGAATGCTCGCGCGGTTAAGGATCTTATGCAAAGCTTTTGGCTTTCGCTTACGATCGGAGGCCTTGCGACGGTCATCTCCTGCGTGATCGGGACGACGGCGGCCTTGGCGCTTCATCGCTGGAAGTCGCGTCTTCAGACCGTTCACCACGCGCTCGTCTATACGCCGCTTATCATGCCCGATATCTTGATCGGTATCTCGCTCTTGATGCTCTTCGTCGCCTGTGGAGTTGACTGCGGTTTTTGGACGATTCTTATTGCCCACGTGACCTTTTGCGTCTCCTATGTCGCTATGACCGTCTTGGCGCGTCTTCAGGACTTCGACGACCGCATAATCGAAGCGGCGTATGATCTCGGTGCTTCGCCCTTATACGCGTTTTTTAAGGTCGAGCTGCCGATTCTGATGCCGGGCATCATCGCGGGCGGACTTCTCGCGTTCACGCTTTCGATCGACGACGTCGTCATTACGAGCTTCGTGAACGGCGCGGGTACGAATACGTTTCCGACTTACGTAAGCTCCATGGTCAAGCACTCCCGCAATCTTCCCGCCGTCTTCGCGCTTTCGACGTTGATGCTCCTTGGTACGGGGCTTCTCGTTACGCTCTCGAAACTTATCGGCGGCGTCGATTTCAAGAAAGGTAAATAACGAAATGAAGAAACTCCTTCACTCTACACTCATAACTTTAACTTCTACACTGCTCTTTTTGGGCTGCGGAGAGCCCAAAAAGGAGCTCCACATCTACACTTGGTCCGATTATATCGCTCCCGAGGTGATCGAGGGATTTGAAGAAGCGAACAACTGCCGCGTTATCGTCGATACCTTCGACTCGAACGAGGCGATGTATGCGAAGCTCAAGGCGGGCGGCACGGGTTATGATATCATTATGCCGAGCTCGTATCAGATCGAGCTTATGGCGAAAGAGGGGATGATCCAGGAACTTGATCACTCGAAGTGCCCGAACGTCAAGAAGAACTTCGCTCCTACCTTCGCTTCGCAGATCATCGACCCGACTTTCAAGTACAACGTTCCTTACGCGGTTACCTACACTGGCTTCATGTTCGCGAAGGACAAACTTCCCGAAGGCGAACTCAGCTGGTCGATTCTTTCCGATCCCTCGCTTAAGGGCAAGATCACGCTCCTCGATGATATTCGTGAAGTCATCGGCGCCGGGCTCATGAGCCTCGGCTATTCGATCAATTCGACGAACCCCGCCGAAATCGATGCCGCGGTCGCCCAGGTTCTCAAGTGGAAAGCGAATGTCCGCAAGTTCGACGCCGAGAGCTACAAGACCGAAGTCGCCTCCGGCGCTACCGTCCTCGGCCACGCCTACTCGACCGACTCGACTCAGGTCATTGTCGGCGATGAAGAAGAAGGGCTCGATCCTCGTGATGATCTTGCGTTCGTTCTCCCGAAGGAGGGCTTCACTATCGCTTTCGATGAAATGGTTCTCGCGAGTGATGCCGCGGAAGTCGATCTTGCGTATCAGTTTATCGATTACGTTTATACGCCCGAAGTAGCTAAGGTCAACATGGAATTTCTCTGTGGCCCGAGCCCGGTGCAGGGTGGTATCGACCTCCTCGATGACGAATATCGCGCTCAGATCGTCCTCGATGAAGCGACGATTTCGCGCGGCCAAGTCTTGAAGGGCTTCGAGTCGACTCCCGAAGTCAACGAGCTTTACAACAAGGCCTGGGACAAGATTAAGGCCACCGAGTAAAAAATACGAAATTTCCCCCTTGCGCGAGCGAGGGGGAATATGATATAATACACATCGTTTTCAACGAATGGGGATATAGCTCAGTTGGTAGAGCGTCTCAATGGCATTGAGAAGGTCAGGGGTTCGACTCCCCTTATCTCCACCAAATAAAGTGACAAGAAACCACCGTAAATCGGTGGTTTTTCTGTTTTATAGCATAAGTTGTAACTTGGTCGCTTCCCTTGTGAGATGCCAAGAAATGGTGTGAATTTAGAACAGAGTAGGGAACGGGATTTGTGTTGTGTGTCTTTCAAAGTGATACTCAGTCTCGTATCAATTCGTAGCGTTTCTGGAGTTTAACGATTTTTTGAATGTCGATGTGTATCTCGTCCTTGCGAAAGATGGTTGGAATGCATTTCCGTGGAGGAATGTTTCTTTGAGCAGGAGGGCAAGTTGTGTCGGATCGTTCGCGTTGGTTATTCGTTGACTCGGTCTTCGGCCTTTCGTTGCTTGGGAAAATGTCACGGTTCTTTCTGTGTCTATTGTGATGTGGTGCTGTTTAGCGGCATTTGCAGCTAAATAGCAGCAAAGCAAGTGTAAATGAATGCTTTGATAATAGTAAATACTTACTATTGCACAGAAGCGTAAGATGTGGTATAATATATGCCATCTATCAAGGATTAGATTCTATGAAGTCATTCAACAAGGCAAAGGTCATTCAGCCGCTCATAGATGTGGCGCGTCGGTATTCGAAGAAGCCTGAGTTTGCGGCGATGGCGGCCGCCTATGTCGTACTGTTGTCTATAAGGCACGGGGAGTCGTTTCCGTTGCCTGCGTTGGAAAATGTGCTGGGCAAGGAGGAGCTACTCCCAGAATATGTTAGGGTGTTTCTGGAGACTTATCTCGCCGATCACTGGAAGGAGTATCAGCAAACGGTTGGGTCTTACGACGAAGACTCGCTCGTCGATTTCTTCAGCAATGAGGCGACGCTGATGCTGATGGAAAGTCGGCATGATTTCTCGCCCCATCCCGCCGTTGATCAGTTGTGCACAGGATTGTTGGAAATCAAGAGCGGCAATGCGATCGCAGATCTCAACTGCGGGATCGGGAAGTTCGTCCGTAAGGCATGGTTCGCGCTGTGGAACGTCACGGGAAGTGATGAGGGACTCTCTGTCGTGGGGTATTCGCGGGATGTGGAGTTCGCGGCGCTGACCTACATTCTCTGTAATGTGACGGGCGTTGGGGCCAAAGTGGTGGCACAGAGCATCTTCATCTCGCATCCGGAGCGGTATGACCGTATTGCGCTGATCCCTCCGTTCGGGATGGAGACGCGTGCTATCAACATTCCGATGACGCAGCAGGTGCTTGCCGAGCGCTTCGAGAATTTTCCCGAACTGCGCCTGTCGTCTGCGGACTGGGTGTTCGCCGCTCGTGCGGCGAGCCTGCTATCGACTGGCGGGCGGGCGGTTGTCGCGGTTCCGATTCACGCCTTAAACGGGTCGCAAAGCCAGACTTACCGCGAGTTTTTGGTGCGCAACCAACTCATTGAGGCGGTAATCGCCATTCCGCGGGGGTTTCTGAATGGTATGACGGTCGGTTTTGCAATTGTCGTTATGCGGGAGGGATGCCGCGAAATCAAGTTTATTAATGGCGAAGAGTACCAGACCATTGTAGAGGATGTCCGGCTGCTAGACGTCCCTAGGTTGCTCAAAGACTACCGTGCCTTGAATGACTATGAGGCTGTGACGACCAAGCCTCTTGAGGCGGTGTATTCGCGTGAGTGCAACTTGGCGCCGGACTTCTATCTGGGCGAGGATCTCGTGTACAACAACTCCAAACCGTTCGGAAAGATCGTACGGGAGATCCGTCGCGGGGCCAAGCTGCCGGTTGAGGCGTGGAAGGAAGTTGCGGGTGATGATACGTCGCCGGTGAAGAAAGTCGCGTTCAAGCATTTCAGTGAGGGATTGATCGACGAATGTCTACCGGGACTGACGGCTGTGCCGCCGGGCGCGGAGGATGCTGTGCTTGAGGTAGGTGATCTGCTGATCTCCAGGATGGGCTTCCCGTTCAAGGTCGCAGTCGTCGAGTATCGCAACGAGAAGCTGGTTGCGGACGAGAACGTGTGGATCGTCAGGATGGGCGGCAATCGTATGTTGGCGTATTACCTTCGGGCGTATCTCGAGAGTGAACGCGGTGCGAAGTGGCTCTCGCGGTTGAGCACCGGGGCGACGCTTCGGACAATCTCGGCGAAGAACATCGAGAAGATCCCGGTTCCGAATACGGACGAGGAGACGCGGGATGCAATCGCGCGCGAACTTGAGAAGACCACGATCCTGGTCAGGAAAAACCGCCAGCGCCTCAATGGTGCGCTGGCTGCGATGAAGAACGTGTTTGACACTTTTAACAAGGACGGAGGACTGTAAAATGGCG
>JAKSOZ010000037.1 GCA_024405265.1 Kiritimatiellia bacterium
GGGAAAAGCCATCTCATAGGGAGTCAACTCTATGGACTTTCCTTCCGCACAGGACAGTATTTCGGCGAATCAATGCTGATAGGGGCGATCACCGGTTTGGTGGTCGTCCTTTTCCGTTATCTTATCGGATTCGGTGACTTCGCTTTTAACTCGCTTCCTGAAGGGCGATGGCGAGTTTTTCTCCCCGCGATCGGCGCGCTCTTAGGGTATCTTTTGATCAAGCGTTTTTCTTCGGTCGATACCGCGCGCGGCACCGATAGCGCCGTAAAAGCTTATCACCAGAAAGACGGCTATGTCCCCGGGGCGGTTCTTCCCGTAAAATCGGTCGCTTCCGTTTTGACCGTCGCCTCCGGCGGTTCGGCGGGCTACGAAGGTCCGGTCACGCTTCTCGGCGCGGCGGTCGGCTCGCTCGTTTCGCGTGCGCTTAATTTGACGTCGCGAGCGCGGCGAATCTTGATGGCGGCCGGCCTCGCGGCGGGTATCGCGGCTTTATTCGAGGCTCCGCTCGCGGGCGCTATCTTCGGCTTCGAGATTTTCTATTCTTCGAGCGATATCGAATACGAGACGGTCCTGCCGTCCTTTATCGCTTCTGCGGTCTCCTACACTGTTTTCGCTTGTTTCTTCGGTTGGGGATCCTTATTCATGATGCCATCGATGCCGGTGTTCGACTCGGCGATTCGTCTCTTGCCGTACTCGGTCTTGGCGCTCGTTATCGTTTTCGGCGCGAGATTTTACATTTCGGTCTTTCGCGCGGTTGAAGCGAAGTTCACTGCGGTTGAGCTCGGTGGTTGGGAAAAGGTGATGATCGGTGGCTTTTTGACCGGTGCGATCGGACTTGTCATTCCTGAAATCCTCGGAACTAGCTACGGCGTGATTCAGGAATGTCTTTTGGGCGATGATAGCGGGAGTGTCGCGCTGTTCATCGGACTCTTTTTCGCTAAGGCGATCGCGACGAGTTTTACTGTCGGTTCGGGTGGCTCGGGCGGCGTCTTCGCTCCCGCGATAGTTTGCGGAGGATCGTTAGGTGCTGCGGTAGGACTCCTGTTTCAGCGGTATCTTCCCGCCTCGTTCGGTATTTCTCCCGCGGCGTTCGCGCTTGTCGGTATGGCGGGATTTCTCGCGTCGGCGATTCGCATCCCTTTGACCGCGATCGTCATGGTTGCGGAAATCTCGGGCAATCACTCGCTTTTGGTGCCGGCGATGTTCGTCTGCGGTATCAGTTTCTGGCTTAATAACGGGTGGAGCTTATATCGCAGCCAGGTTCACTCTCGAGAATCTTCCCCCGTCCACCGCGCGTAAAACCCTGGTCGAATTCGGCGAGCTGCCGCTTCGCAAAGTGCAATAGAGCCTAATGTCGCCCCGTGATTTTTCGAGGCGATAAGAAAGAAAGAAAAATTTTTTAAAATACCCCCTTGTCAAGGACGAGAGAAATATGATATAATACACATCACTTTCACGGAACACGGGGTTGTGGCGCAATTGGTTAGCGCACTGGACTGTCGATCCGGGGGTTGCGGGTTCGAGCCCCGTCGACCCCGCCAGTACGAGAAGGTGACAAACGAGTTTGCCTCGTGGTGTAATGGTAGCACCGCAGATTCTGATTCTGCTTGTTGGGGTTCGAGTCCCTGCGAGGCAACCATTCAAAAGAAGACCTGCGAAAGCAGGTTTTTTTGTTTTAGATAATTTGGTATAATATCCTTGCTAATGGATATCTCTGTCATCATTCCGGCCTATAACGTCGAGCGCTATATTACCGAAGCGCTGTCGAGTCTTTATGCGGATAAGCCCGAAAGTTTCGAAGTCATAGTCCTTGATGACGGTTCGAGTGACGAAACTGCCGCGAAAGTGGAAGCGTTCGCCGCGACTCATTCGGAAGTCCGGCTTATCAGAAATTCCAATCATCGTCAGGGTTGGGAGCGTAATCGTGGTCTTGAACTGTCGAAAGGTAAATACGTCTATTTCTTCGATTCCGATGATTCGCTTAAACCGGGGGCGTTAAAGAGACTTTTCGATCTCGCTGAAGCCGAGAGGCTTGATCTTATCATGTTTGAAGGCGAGAGCTTTTACGAGAACGAAGCTTTGAAGTCGAAATTTCCTCGATTCGAGACCGTTTATCGCCGAGTTCGAGAGTATCCCGAGGTGCTGAGCGGAGAGGAAATGTATGGGAAATTGCGCGAGCAAGGGGAGCTTATAATCTCGCCCTGCCTGCAATTCGCGCGGCGCAAGTATCTCCTTTCCGCTAACGTTCGCTTCCCGGAGAATATGTCGATGATGGAGGATAACCTCTACACGGTTCGTGCGTTGTTGAAGGCGAAAAGGGTTCGGGTGATCAAGGAGGTGCTTTTCCGGCGTCGCGTGCGCGAGAATTCGACGATGACCAATCTCAAACGAGATCTTCGCGAGCTCGAAGCGATTCGGGTCATCGTTTCGGAACTTGTTCGAATGATGCGAGAATACAATAAAGGCAGCATCGCGCGAAGCTGGCTCGCTCATCATGCGCGCGCCTTCGTTCGAACCGCGAACGTTATCGCCCCCGGCGATGAGCTGAAATCGCTTTTGCCCGAATTGGAGCGTACCGTTTCCGAGATTCAGGTAAGCCCGCGTTCTTTCGCTTCCTACTTTAGAGGAGGGCTTAAGTGCATTCGTGATAACGGACTTAAATATACGATTTTGAATTTAATCGATAAGCTAAAAGGGCTTGCGCATGCTTGAGCGTTTGGCGAGGTATTTTTGCCGAGCGAAACTTGTTCGCTTTTCGGTTTGTTCGGTTTATACTCTTTATGCGCTATTTCGCAATCGGATTCAACGCTTTCGCAATCGTGCGCTTCCCGTTACGGGGCCGCTCGTAAGCGTGGTCGTGCCGGTAGGAGCATTAGGCGGCGCTTACGAGACGATGAGGCGCTCGCTTAAGGCTCAGCGTTACCTCGACCTCGAAATAATCGAAATCGACGATACCGCTCATCGCGGTGCCGGGTGGGCGCGGAATCAGGGCCTCGCGAAAGCTCACGGGAAATACGTTATATTCCTTGATTCCGATGACTTTTTCGAGCTGACCTTGATTCAAAAGCTCGTATTCATGGCGGAGAAAGATTCGCTTGAAATCGCGATGTGCTTTTCCGATCGTTATGAGCAGAATTGGCGACTTTTTTCGCCCATGAATTGGTCTTTCTTGAAGAAGCCGCTTTTCACGCCGACCATCTGGGTGAAGCTGTTCAGGCGCGATTTCATCGAACGAAGCGGCGTTGAATTCCAGGAAATTCCACGCAGTAACGACATTTTCTTCTCGTTCGCGCTCGCTGCTCTCGCGTCTCGCTACGCGATCACTCGCGAGGTTTTAGTCCATTATCGTAGCGGCCAGAGCGCGAATCTTCAAAGCGGCAATGATGAGACTCCGACTTCCTTTTTCGAAGCGCTGAAAGGTCTTGAAGGCTTCTTGAGGAAACGGGGGCTCTTCGACAAGTTTCGTCAAGAATACGAAGAGATCGCGGCGAAAACGCTGGCGCATAATCTGAAGGTCACAACCGGTAAGGCTCACCTTAAGATAATCGCGCTTCTTCGTCCTCCGAAAGTCCGATTCCTCGGAATCGGCCCGAGGATAGGCGGTGGTGCTACGTACATCCGTCGCAAGCTCGAGGAATGGGGCGCGGAAATCGACGAGAAAAATCCCGATATCATTCACATCAACCACCTAAGCGCTTTGATTCGTTGGTATCTTACGCCGTTTAAGCCCGCGCAAGCGCCGGTTACTTTCGTAGTTCATGGCGTACATTTAAGGAAATACGACTTTCTGTCGCGGACGCTTAAAAATCGAATCTTCCGATACCTGCGCTTGAAGCTCGAGGCGTTTTTGTATCGCCGAGTAAATGAGCTTATTGTGCTGAATCATGCTGATGAAGCGTTTTTACGTGAGAATCACGGCCTTAAGGGTAGAATCAAGGTCGAGCCCAATCATGTTCCCGTAATCTCAACGGATTCTCGTAAGCCCAACTACGCTTTTATAATGGTCGCGCGTTTCGACTTCCCGAAGGGGCAGGATATTGCCGTTAAAGCGATAGCTCTCGCCGCCGAGAGTTTGCGCGCGGCGAAAGCGAAGACGCTTTTTATCGGCGACGGACCTACGATGAAGGAAATTCGCTCACTCGTCGAGAAATCGGCAGTTTCGGATCTCGTCGAATTCCGCGGCGAGACCGAAAACGCCGCGGCCCATTTATGGGAGGGCGAGACGCTTCTCGCTCCTAGTCGTTGGGAAGGTTCGCCATTTGCGGTGTTGGAAGCTCGCGCCGCGCATAAGCGAATCATCGCTTCCGACTGTGCCGGCAATCGCGAAGCTCTTCGTGATTACGAACTTTCGACGCTCGTCGCGACCGATGATTCGTCGGCGCTCGCGAAGGCGATAATCGCCGAAACGGGTAGGCAAGCGTCACAGAATTTGATATAATTGCCCTAAGAAATTAAGGAGCCTTATGGGTATTGAGTATAAGAAAGAGTTTTTCGATCGGGAGTACACCGCGTGGGAGGCCTACTCCAGAGTCTGGAAGTATGCTCGTAAATATCGCTTTCGTATAGTTGTCGGTATCGTTTGCGGTATGCTTACTGCGGGTACGCTCCTGCCGTTATTTCAGGTGATTCAGCCCACTCTCGAAAAGGTCAGTGAGAGCGAGCGCGTTAACGCCTTGAAGGCGGAGCTGGCGTTTGACGAGGTCGAGGAAACGCCCGCGGCGGAAGTTGAAGCGGTTAAAAAGGTTCATAAATCCAAGCTTGAACGTCAAATGGAAAGCGCCTCGAAGCTTCCGAGTTGGTTTCCGAAGGCCGAGCGCTTGGCTGCGAAAGTCGGTATCAAACTTCAAGATGAAGAAGGTGCGATGGGCGGAGCGCTTTTGTTCATGGCGGTCGTCGGTATCCCGCTCGTGGCGCTTGCGCGTTTACTTTTGATCTTTCTTAACCAGTATTGCCTTACTTGGGCGGCGTCGCATGTAGTAGCGGATCTTCGCGTCGAAATTCTGAAGAAGATCAACGCTCAGGCGATGCAGTTCCATGGTCGCGTCGATGTCGGGCAGGTCATGACGCGAGCTACCGGCGATCCGCAGATCGTTCAGTCGATCATTCAGTCGATGCTTTCCGAACTCGCTCGCGCTCCTTTCGAAATCGTCGTCTCGGTCGGCTTCATCATTTATTTCGCGATCGAGAATCACATGCTCCCGACGCTCGCGATTATCTTCATCGGCATGCCCGCGTTCATGCTCCCGGTCGTCGGCCTCGGTAAAGTGATTCGCAAGTGGTCGAAGCGTACGCTTGAAAAGAGCTCGGTCGTCGGCTCGCGTATTCACGAAATTCTTACTTGCATCAAGGTCGTTAAAGCTTACAATACCGAAGACTTCGAGAACGAGAAATACCTGCAGACGAACAACATCTTTTTGAAGGCGACCTTGCGCGCGGTTCGCTGGGGACTCTTGGTCGGGCCTACGGTCGAGACGATCGGCATTATCCTTATCTGCGGCTTTTTGGTTTGGTGCTTCGCCACTCACGTCACGCTTTCGACGATTATTCCGATGATCGCGCCGCTTTTGCTGATCTATAAGCCGATCAAGCAGCTGGCCAGCCTCCAAGTTCAGATCGAGACCGCTCAGGCGAGCTTGCAGCGTATTTGGTCGATTATGGACGTCGACATGGAACTTCCCGAGAAGGCTGATGCTTCCGAGAAGCCGTCTTTCGATGATAAGATCGTCTTCGACGACGTTTCGTTCAGGTATTTCGGCGCTGATCGCGACGCCGTCTCTCATGCCTCTTTCGAAATCGGTCGCGGCAAGATGGTAGCGTTCGTCGGTGGTACCGGCTCGGGCAAAACGACGATGTCGGGACTCTTGGCGCGCTTCTTCGATCCGTGCGAAGGCAAGATCACGATGGACGGTATCGATATTCGCGATCTTAGAGTCGGCGACCTTCGTAAGCTTATCGGCTCCGTGCAGCAGGAAACGACTCTCTTTAACGATACGATCGAAGAGAATATCAAGTACGGCTCGCCTAATGCGACTCATGAAGACGTCGTCAAGGCCGCTAAGCTCGCTAACGCGCACGACTTCATCATGTCTCAGCCCGAGGGCTATAACCGAATGGCCGGCGAGAAGGGCTTCGCGCTTTCGGGCGGCGAACGTCAGCGCGTCGCGATCGCTCGCGCGATTCTTCGCAATCCGCCGATCCTCGTCCTCGACGAAGCGACGAGCGCGCTTGATACCGTTACCGAAAAGCTCGTTCAGGACGCGCTTACGAATTTGATGCAGAACCGCACGGTTTTTGCCATCGCTCATCGTCTTTCGACGATCCGCAACGCCGATTTGATTCTCGTCATGGATCGTGGCGAGATCATCGAGCGCGGAACTCATGATGAGCTTTACGCGAAGAACGGTGCTTATCGTAAACTTTGTGACATGCAGAAGACGACGAATTGAGGATTAACGAAAAATGAAACTCGACCCTACTAAGATGAAGGATTGGCAGATCGCCGAAGCTGCCGAAGATAATTTGAAGAGCGCCGCGTCGCTCGTTCAAGAGCTTGGACTTAAAGATGACGAGTGGTCGCCTTATGGTCATGTTCTCGCGAAGATCGACGTGACTAAGGTGCTGAAGCGCGTGGGCGAAGGCAAGAAGGGTAAGTATATCGACGTTACCGCGATTACTCCTACGGCTCTCGGCGAAGGCAAGACCACGACGACTTTGGGTCTCGTTCAGGGCCTTGGCAAGCTCGGCAAGTCGGTTATCGGCTGTATTCGTCAGCCCTCGGGCGGACCGACTTTCAATATCAAGGGTTCCGCCGCGGGTGGCGGTCTCGCGCAGGTCGTTCCTTTGACTTCGCTTTCGCTCGGCCTTACCGGCGATATCGACGCGATCACGAACGCGAATAACCTCGCGATGGTCGCCTTGAACGCGCGCATGCAGCACGAGCGCAATCACGACGATGCCTGGCTCGCTCAGCGTGGTCTTAAGCGTCTCGATATCGACGAGAACAAGATTCAGTTCCGTTGGGCGATCGACTTCTGCGCTCAGGGCCTTCGTAATATCGATATCGGTAACGGCGGACCTCTCGACGGATATACCTGCAAGTCGGGCTTCTATATCACGGTCGCTTCCGAGGTCATGGCGATTCTTGCGATGAGCGCCGATCTCGCCGATCTTCGTAAGCGTTTATCGAAGATCATCGTCGCTTACTCGAAGTCGGGCGCGCCCGTTACGACCGCCGACCTCGAAGTCGATGGCGCGATGTGCGCTTTGCTCGTTAACGCGATCAAGCCGACGATGATGCAGTCGATCGAAGGGCAGCCGATGTTCGTTCACGCGGGTCCTTTCGCGAATATCGCTATCGGTCAGAACTCGGTCGTCGCCGATCGTCTCGCTTCGGCTCTCGCCGATTACGTCGTTACCGAGTCGGGCTTCGCTTCCGACATGGGTTTCGAGAAGTTTTGGAATATCAAGTGCCGCGCTTCGGGGCTCAAGCCCGCGGCGGTCGTTTTGGTCGCTACCGTTCGTGCGCTTAAAGCGCATGGCGGCGCTCCTGCCGTAAAGGCGGGTCTCCCGCTTGATCCCGTTTATACGACGGAAAACTTGGAGCTCCTCGAGAAGGGCTGCGAAAACCTCCTCGCGCATATCGATATCATCAGAAAGTCGGGCGTTCAGCCGGTAGTCTGTTTGAACGCGTTTTATACCGATACTCCCGCCGAGCGCGAACTCGTTCGTAAGGTCGCCGAGGGCGCGGGCGCTAAGTTCGCGGTCTCCGATCACTGGCTTAAGGGCGGCGAGGGCGCGATCGACCTCGCGAAGGCGGTTATCGCCGCTGCCGACGAGCCGAACGATTTCCATTTCCTCTGCGACCTTAACGATTCGCTTACTTCGCGTATCGAAAAGCAGGTTAAGGAAGTTTATGGCGGCGACGGCGTCGATTTCGAACCCGCGGCGCTCGAAAAGCTCAAAGCGTTCGAGGCGAATCCCGAAACCGCGCACCTGCCCGTCTGCATGGCGAAGACTCAGTACTCGCTTTCGCACGATCCGAAGTTGCTCGGTCGTCCGAAGGGCTGGCGCTTGCCGGTTAAGGATGTCCTTATTTATCAGGGCGCGGGGCTTATCGTTCCCGTCGCCGGCGAAATCAAACTCATGCCCGGAACTTCCGCCTCGCCCGCTTTCCGTCGCGTTGACGTCGACGTCGAAACGGGTAAAGTGAGAGGACTTTTCTAAGTTATGAAGCGCAAAATCGTCCTGTTGTTATCGCTCGTCGCGGGTCTTATCGCGGCGGTTTTGACCAGACTCTATCTCTCGGGAGTCGATTCTCAGCTTCGCGCCCAGCGTCAGGCGATGATCGAACGCTACGGAGAAATGGATGTCCTTTGCTATATCCGTGATCTTCCTTCAGGATCCGAGCTTTCGAAGGCGGATATCGGCGTTAAGCGAGTTCCCGCGATCGGTATGCGCGGTCAGGCGTTGACGACCGAGAATGTCGCGGATATCGTGGGCCGTAAAACGCTTATCGCTCATCGTCAGGGCGAAGTGATGTTCTGGGCCGATATCGAAGGTGGCGACCCTTCGGTCAAGGGACTCTCCGCCGATATCAAGAAGGAAATGCGCGCGATCTCGATCAATTGCGCGGGCGCGAGCAGCGTCTCGGGTATGGTCAAGCCGAACGATCACGTCGATGTGATCGGTACGTTCAACTTCCCCGGGACCGAGGGCGATCCTCGTAAAGGCGAACTCGTTACCTGCACGATCCTTCAAAACGTTCTCGTTCTCGCGACCGGCGGCAGCACTTCGAAGAATCAGTCCGGTTCCGCGAGCTATTCGACCGTGACGCTTGAAGTGACGCCGCGCGAAGCGGAAATGCTCGTTTTCGCCGAGCAGATTCGCGGCCGCCTGACGCTTACCTTGAGAAACCGTTCCGACATCTACGCCGAGCGAGAGCTACCGAACGTCGACTTCAATAAGATTCGCAGTGAAATCGAAACGCTCAATAACGAGCGCCAGCTCAAGAAGCTTTCCAATCGTCGCTGATAACTTATGCTCTTAACTACCCTCATTAACGGACAGCGTGAATCCCGTCAGCTCGACAACGGCTCGTATATTATCGGCCGCGGCGAGAGCTGCCGAATTCGCCTTAATTTCCCCGATGTTTCCGAACGTCACGCGATTCTTACGGTTCGCGGCGATGTCGCGACGATCGAGGATCTTAACAGCGCGAACGGAACTTACGTTAACGGCGAGATGTTGAATGACGCTGTTCGTCTCGACTCTGGAATGGTCGTGCAAATCGGCGAGAGCATGCTCCGCGTTTCTTCCGACCATGAAGTCGAAGAGGAAGCCGAGCAGGAGCGCGTCGCCGAAGAGGCGCCGCCCGAGCCTCCGAAAGCGGCGATTCCCGAAGTGGAAGTCGAGCGCGTCGACGATAAAGCGCGTGCGCTTCGTCGCAGTGTCCAGAATCAGATTCAGCACGAGCTCCTTCGTCGAATGGATATGAAGCGCCTGACTTTAGGCGGCGTTAATCGCGAGGGACTCGAAGATACCGCGCGCGAGAAGATTCGCCAGATCATCGAAGAAGTCATGGAGAAGGGTAGGCTCCCCGCTTCGATCGATCCGATTCGCCTCGAAGAGGATGTGTTCAACGAAGCGATGCGCCTGGGGCCGCTCGAAGAACTCCTCGCGGACGACAGCGTCTCGGAAATCATGGTCAACGGGCCTTCGAAGGTCTATGTCGAACGCGGCGGAAAACTTCAGCTTTCCGATTGTCAGTTTTCGGATGATGACAGCGTGCTTTCGATTATCGAACGAATCGTCGCTCCTCTCGGGCGAAGAATCGACGAGTCCCAGCCTTATGTTGACGCGCGTTTGTCGGATGGTAGCCGTGTTAACGCGATTATCGCGCCGCTCGCGCTCTCGGGCCCGACGATCACGATCCGTAAATTCTCGAAGAAAGCGCTCAATGCCGATGACTTCGTGAGGTTCGGAACGTGGACGGGAGACGCGGCCGATTTCATGCGCCTTTGCGTGAAGCTGAGGAAGAACATTATCGTCGCGGGTGGTACGGGCTCCGGTAAAACTACCTTATTGAATCTTCTTTCGGGCTTTATTCCCGCTAACGAGCGAATCGTTACCGTTGAAGACGCCGCGGAACTTCGTCTTCAACAGCCTCATGTAGTCCGTCTCGAAGCGCGTCCTCCGAATATCGAAGGCAAGGGCGCGGTCACGATTCGTGATCTCGTTAAGAACTGTCTTCGTATGCGTCCCGATCGAATCATCGTCGGCGAATGTCGCGGAGGCGAGGCGCTCGATATGCTTCAGGCGATGAACACGGGTCATGACGGGTCGCTTACGACCGTCCACGCGAATTCGCCGCGCGATGTCATTTCTCGTCTTGAAACGATGGTCCTCATGAGCGGTATGGAGCTTCCTTCGCGCGCTATTCGCGAGCAGATCGCCTCCGCCGTCGACATCATTATCCACGAATCCCGTCTTTCCGATGGTTCTCGTAAGGTCGTCGCGATTTCCGAAGTGACCGGTCTCGAAGGTAATCAGATCGTCATGCAGGATATTTTCGTGTTCGAGCAAACGGGCGTCGATCAAAACGGTAAGATTCTCGGTTCGTTTCATCCTACCGGCGCGATTCCGACCTGGTTCGAAGAGGTCAAGCGCCGCGGTATTACCTTCGATATCGGAAAGTTCTCGCGATGACAGAGATTTTGCCTTGGCTTATCGTCGCCGCTTGGGCGATCTTCATCGGCGGCCTTGTCTGGTTCTTCGCCGCCGGCGTCACTATCAAGTCCGGCTGGCAGAACGGTAATTCTCCGCTCGCGCGTTATCTCGACTCGAAGCGGAGAAAGGCGTTTAACGATCAGCTTCCGGAGGCGCTCGCGACGATGTCGAACGCGCTTCGCGCCGGCTTTTCGATCAATCAGGCCTTCGATAGCGTCGTCGATTTCGGTGATAAGCCGATTTCCGAAGAATTCAAGATCTTGAAACAGCAGCTCGCGATCGGCATGTCGTTCGATGATGCGCTCGAATCGATGTCCAACCGCGTCGGCTCCGACGATTTGACGTTGGTGACGACCGCGATCTTGATTGCGCGTAAAACCGGCGGTAATTTGACCGAAATCTTCGATAATATCGGTAAAACTATTCGTGATCGTCAGCGTGTCGAGCGCAAGGTCCGTACTTTGACCGCTCAGGGCCGTCTTCAGGGTATCGTCGTTTCGGTGATGCCGTTTTTGCTCGGTACCGGCATGACTATCTTGAAGCCCGATTTGATGATTCCGTTCTTGCTTTCTTGGATGGGACTCGCGGCGGTCGCCGCGATGATCGTGCTTATCGTGTTCGGATGGATTCTTATCCGTAAGATCATCAATATCGACGTCTAAGTCGACTTGTTATGCGAGATTTGATCGAATACGACCTTCATCCGCGTGGGATGCATGTCGACGAGGCGTTAAGCGAACTTGATCGACTCATTTCACGCGCGAGAGGGCGCGGCGCTCATGTTTTCGCGGTCGTTACCGGCTATGGTTCGACCGGTGGCACGAATCGGATCAAAGAGTCCGTCCTTGAGGCTTGCCGAATTTATAAGCGTCAGAATCATATTCGCGGCTTTTTGGACGGGGAGTACGCGGGCGATATGTTCTCGAACGAGTTTCTCGCGTTTCCCGACGCGGCGCTTTTACCGACTTACTATAAGAAGTGTCCTAACCCAGGTATCGTAATCATCGCGGTATGATTCTAGGCTAGCGAACCGATTAAGGCTTATAAGATTTCATTATTGCGGAAGTTACGGCGATTTGCTATAATGTCATCAGTTCGAGGGGGCGACCTACTCGAGCGATGTCTATTTCCAATCTACGAAATAACAAACGAATAAATGAGGCTGTATCACGGTAGCAATGAAGAAGTGCGTAATCCCGAGCTCCGTCCTATGACGCGAGCGTTGGATTTCGGTCGCGCATTGGCTGAGCTTCGATTTATCGGGAGCGAGATAGTATGAAAACGTTGGATCCCGAGATTCTTGATTTCTACGATACCGAGGTCTGCAAGATGATTGTCGAGAAGTATGATTATTCGGAGCAGGACGCCTTGGTTGCTTTTCTCGGGTCCAAGACTTATAAAATGCTGATAAATCCGGAGATGTGGATGTGTCAATTTGGCCCGGCTGCAATTTTCGATATGTGGGAGTGTGAGCACCTCGTTGGGACTCCGCTTAAATCATCATATTTGAGGGCTTCGTGATGAGTCGTGAGATGTCGTTCTTTATCTATCTTTTGGAGCGATTCGCTGCTTTCCGCGGCGAAACGGCGGATTGCACGCTCAAATTGCTCTGTGAGAAAGGACTTTACGATTATGCGGTAAATATGTACGAGCTTTATCACATTGAAAATTTGGAGAATGCATTTGACGACTTGAATCATAAACTGATTTCTAAAACCAATTAACAATCAATCAAACGAATAAATGAAAGAGGCAAAGATGAGTAAAATTACTCAATACGTGCGCCACCTCGCCGTGGTCGCAATTGCAACGCTTCTCGCGCAGTGCGCGTGGGCGGCAGCTACGCCGAAGCTCCTTATTAACTTCGGTACGACGACGGAGACGACGGGATGGGTGACCCATACGCAGACTTCGCCGAACAGCGGTATGATCCCGAAGGGTGGCGGTTATCTAGAGCAGAACGGTGTGAAGTTCTCCACGACTTCGGCCGGTAACTTCTTTGATAATAACTGGTCCGCAACGACTACCGATCTTCCGACGGAAGGAGGTGCTTTCGTTGATGTTGACGGAACCGAGCACGCCTCGCTCGTCGAGGAAATTGAAACCAGCTTGGGTTTGACTTCCGGCACGCTGACGACTGACATTTATAAGACGGGTTTGATGAACGGCGGTCAGCAAGGGCATACGGCGACGATTGCCGGTCTTAGCGCGGCATCGAAATATGTCATTTATGTCGGCTATGGCCTTAAGAAGAACGATGATGCCAATCAGACGAGCGGTATTCGAATCTCGTCGTCGGGATACTCGTCCTGTGGTGCAAGAGAATATGTCGTAACTGTCGCCGGAACCGGTACGACAGTGGCGACTCAGTATCAGTCGTTTAACGAAAATACGTCCATTAAGCCCGGCTCGCAAGGGTTGATGGTTGTTCGCTTGGACGATGTTGTGCCGACCGCTGCGGGCGAAGTCAAATTTACGATGTACGGTGATCGTGCCGGTATTAACTGGCTTGCCGTTGCCGAGAAGAGCGAAAAGATTCCGACTGCTGAGCTTACCGCTTCGGGTGAGACGAGCTGGACGGCGGTTGTGAACGGTGCTGATTTGACCGATAAGGTTGTGACGCTTAAGCTTGGCGGCGATACGACGATTACGCTCGACGCGGCGAAGCCCTCGATGACGAGCTTCTCGGTTGCGCTTGCGGATGGCGTTGAGGCGGCGACGCTCAAGTTTGTCGCGAAGTCCGCGCTTTGGATGCCCGGAGCGGTGGGCGAAGGCGTGACTTTCACGGGTCTTGAAATCAATGCGGAAACGGATCAGTCCGTTCGCACGGCTGATCTTACGATTGCCGCGAACGAGACGGTGCTTGTTAACGGCACGACGCTCGGTAAGGTTACCAATAACGGTACGCTCAATGTGACCGGCGACAGCACGTTCAAGCTCGCGAACAACGGAACGGCTAATCTCGTCAGTGGTACGAGCACGATTTCGGCCGATTCGCAGGCGATCAAGGGTACGATCAATATCGCTTACGGTGCGACTTACAAGTGCGCTAATAACGACCAGGTTCCGTATGGCGGCTCGGTTGCGACGACGATCAATGTCCGTGGTACGCTCGATATGCAGAATCATCGTTGGACGCTCGGCGGCGCCGATACGATCAACCTCTACGGTGGTTGCACGGTTTCTGGTCAGGGCGATAACGACGGTCTTTTCGATCTCTATCGCGATGGCAATATCATCAATGTCCAGGCCGGTGAAGGCGATCAGGCCGAGGTCAAGGTCGTGACGCTTCCCGCGCCGATCCGTGCGCGTCATTCGAACGGCAATATCTTCATCGCGCAGGGCATGAAGCTCGCGTTGACGGGCGGTATCAAGAAGGCCGATAATAACACCTCTGTCGTGAATATGAACGGCAACGGACGCCTTACGGGCACGGTTGCGCTTACGGGCGGCTTCACGCTTAATCTCGGCAATGCCGTCGGTACGATCGACGCGAAGTTCGTCGCCGAGGGCGGCACGACCGCGCTCAAGCTCGGCGAGGGCGCCGCTTCCACTCAGATTACGACGAGCGACTCGAAGGATAATCCGATCGTTTTGGTTAAGTCGGGTGCTACGCTTGATCTTTATGTGAAGGACTTCTCGAGCTGGAATCAGGCGGTCACTCAGTACGGCTGGATCAAGAACGAAGGTGCGCTCAACATTTACGAGTATGCGACGACCCAGTCGCGTTACTTCCGCGGTCACCTCGTGATGAAGCCCGGTACGACGACGACGCTCTACGGCACGTCGCAGAACTTCATCGTCTACGGCGGTAACTCCGATGTCACCAAGGCGCAGATGATTGTCCCCGCGTCCGAAACGGAGACTACTACAACGTTTGCGGGTGAGGGCACGATCCAGCTTAACGTCAGCGGCTCCGGCGGTACGCCCGGCTCCGCGTGGGATATCGGAGAAAACTCGACGCTCGATGTCACGGCGAAGGTCATCGGCGGCGAAGCGATTGCCAAGTACGGCGAAGGTACGCTCAAGTTCTCGAATACTGAGAATGACTACACGGGCACGATCACGCTCAAGGCCGGTACGATTGTTGTCCCGTCCAAGCTCGGGGACGACAAAGTCGTTACCGATGTCGAGGGCAAGAAGGTTGCGTTCGATGAAGCGACAAATACTTACTCGCTCGAGAATGCTGAAATTATCTTCACGATTGAGGGGGCACTTCCTGAACATACTGTTGCATATGTTCAGTATAATGGCGAAGCTACCTACTATCCCATTCAGAACGGTCAGTTCACTGCTAAACCCGGCGACAAGTTCGTTGTCTATTTCACTGTCGAAGAAGAGGGTTATGCCGGCAACTTGGTTAATACGGGTATTGTAACGGTCATCTACCCGATGCAGCAGACAACTATTCCTGCTCCTACTGCTGAAGCAATGGGTGTTATCAAGGTCGTTGCGATGATTGAAGATTATGCCTATGGCTCGCTTAAAGCGGCTCTTGATGATGCTGAAGCCGGAGATACGATTACACTTTCCGATAATGATTCGTCCATCACGACGCGCTATCAGCTCACTAAGTCGGTTACGCTTAACCTCAATGGTAAGAATATCACCGCTTCCGAGCGTATCGTCGTTTCCAACAATGCGACGCTTACCGTTAACGCCGAAGGTTCGACGATTTCCGGTCTCCGCATCGACGCCGGTAAGAACTCGAACGATTGCGGTAATATCATTATCAACAAGGGTACTTGGACGGCCAATGAGGCGGATACGGTCTTCCATGTGAACGGAACTTGCACTAGCGCCAATGTCACGATTACCGGAGCGACGATTACTTCGCCGACCGATAACGGTATCCAGCTCAATGGCAAGGGTGTTCACACGATTACCGACTGCACGATTACCGGTGCGACGGCGATATATGTGAAGGCCGGAGCCGTGTCGATCACCGGTTGCACGATTGTTGCCAATGGCGAGAAGGGCGAAGTTACGGTAAACAATAACGGTTCCGATGCTACTGGTGATGCGATTGTTCTTGACAACTGCGTCCCGCCGTATCCGGAAATCGTTTCCGTGACAATCGCGACGACGACAATTACGTCCGCGAACGGTTCCGCGGTTCTCTCGCATGCTCGTACGAACAACACGCGTCAGACGAAGATTCTTCCTGCCGCGCTCAAGGCGAACATTACGGAAGCTGTCGCTACCTCTGCCGATCTCTTCGACGACTATAGTGAAGGCCCGAAGGATTGGGCGGATGTCGAGGATGTGACGACGGTTCTTCCTGAAGAAACCACGACCACGGTTACGACTGATGACCTCGTCAAGTGGGCGACGGATAATGGCGTTACCTTCGAAGCCGGTATCACGATTCCGGTCAATGCGCTCATCTTCAACACGACACCTGCCGCTGTTCAGGCGACGGACTTCGTAGCTGAAGAAGCTGCTTCGGAAGTTCTCGAAGAAGTCATCGAAGCCGAGAAACTTGATCTTGCGGCTCTCCTCGCCAAGGCGACTGAGGCCGGTGAGGGTGGTCTCACGATCACTTCGCTCTCGGAGAAGTATCCGATGGCGACGATCAAACTCGTCGAGTCGACGAAGATCTCGTCCGATAACGGCAAGTTCTTTCAGCTCTCGATCGAGCTCAAGTAAGAGATAGGTCTAGATCAAAGGTCTAGGTCTAAACAAGCGCGGCGGTTCGAAAGGATCGCCGCGTTTCTTCTCGCTCTTCTTTCGCACTCCCTCTAGGCTTGCACCGATTCTAGTTAGCGCAAGAGTCGAGTTTAGGTTAGCGCGGCGATGACCTCTAGCTAGAAAAGCGGTGATCTCTAGCTTAGGCGCGGCGCTTCCCTAGCTAGAGAAAAGCGATTCTCTAGCCTAGAGTTGCGTCCGCTCTAGCCTAGAATCGTCGCCTTGCTCGGAGATCTGTTTATCAGCGTGCTCACTCATGATTCTGAGCACGCTCAGTTGGAGTTCTAAGCGTGCTGACTTCTGTTTTTCAGCGTGCTGACTTCTGTTTTTGAGCACGCTGACTTTTACTTTTCAGCGTGCTGACTTTTACTTTTCAGCGTGCTTAGATTTTCTTTTCAGCACGCTGGCTTCATCGGTAGCCGCCTGTGAGGGAATTTGGGGACTGTCCCCAAAAATCCAAAATGCAAATCTTGCATCCGCGGATGCAGTTTTTGCAGTCCAAGATGCAAAAATTCCTGCCATTAATAAAGGAACAAACAAAGAAGAATACGTAACGAACGATTTCTTGGTTAAGGTTTGGGTTAGAATTTCGGAAGTGACCGGTGAAATGCCGGTTACTCGGATAGAGCGAAAATACAAGAACATCGTCAAGAGCGAAGCGGATTCCAAGGCGGCAGAAAGGGCGCTAGATCAGTATGAGCTCGCGGCAGAAAGGACGAAAGTCGAGATTCAAAAGCAGGCTGATGAGGCGCGAGAAGTCGCTGCCCTGCCTAGCGCAAATCATCGACTAGGCGTAATTGAATCAAGCCCTTGCCAA
>JAKSOZ010000038.1 GCA_024405265.1 Kiritimatiellia bacterium
CCCGCACGTCGATCTTCGACGTCAAGGCCGGTATCCAGCTCGATCCGACCTTCGTCAAGGTCTGCTCGTGGTACGATAACGAATGGGGCTACTCGAACAAGGTTCTCGAGATGGCTCGCGTCATCGCCAAGTAATCTCGTTTGAGAATACTTATGAATCCGCCGCCGGGCCTCTTGCCTTGCGGCGGGTTTTTTTGGTATAATACACGGAGATTTCACATAGAAGGAGTAAAACACAAATGAAATTCTCTACGATCGTTTCCGTTCTCGCCGTTGCTCTTTGCTTCGCGGGTTGTAAGTATGATAAGGCCGCTAAGGGCGGTGCGGGTGATAATAACGGACTTGGCCAGGATATCTCGACGAGCGAAATCGGCGGCGATGAAGGTTCGCTCGATGGCGTTACTGAGGGTAAGTTTGAAGATCTTTATTCCCGTTGCACCGACGTTGATTTCACGCCCGTTTATTTCGGTTTCGACTCGACCGTCGTCCCTCAGGGCGAACTCGGTAAGATCGATCAGGTCGCCCAGCACTTGAGCGAGAAGACCGATCGCGTCGTCGTCGTTGAAGGTCACTGCGACGAGCGCGGCTCGAACGAATACAATATGTCGCTCGGCGAAAACCGCGCGATCATCATCCGTAACTATCTCATTCAGAGCGGTATCGCCGATAATCGTATCCAGACCCGTAGCTACGGCGAAGAGAAGCCCGCGCTCGACGGTCACGATGAAAGCTTCTGGTCGAAGAATCGCCGCGGCGAATTCGCGATCTTTCAGAAGTGATCTGAAGTAAATGGTTCTATCGTTTATTTTCGATACGGTAGGCTTCGGCGAGTGGTTCATGCTACTCGCCGTTGTGCTTATTGTCGTCGGTCCCAAGCGTTTGCCTTCGATAGCTCGCGAAATCGGAAAGTGGTACGGTAAATTCATGCGCGCTGCGGAGAATTTCAAGCGCGAAATCATGGAGCTCGATCAAGAAGCCACGAAGCGAATGGAAGGAACTTTCAGTTTCGAAGGCGATGAAGGGGCGGTTATCCCGAAGGAAATCGATACGTGATCGAACTTATCAAAAATCCGAACGAGCGCCACGATCCGCCGCGACCCTTATTGGAGCATCTTCTCGCGCTTAGAGATATGCTCGTTTTCGCTTCGATCGCTTGGGCGATTTCGGTTATCATCGCGGCGATTTTCTCGCCTCAGGTTCTTGCGTTTCTTAAGTCTCCGGCGCGTGATAATATCGAACTTCTTCAGGGGCTTGATCTCACGAGCGGCTTTTCGGCGATGATGTCGATCGCGCTTTGGGGCGGGACTTCGCTTTCCTTTCCGTTTCTCGCCTATGCGATTTTGCGTTTCGTTTTCCCCGCGCTCACTAACAAAGAAAAGATCATTCTGATCTCGATTCTTATAATCGGAAGCTTGTTCTTTACGATCGGCGTCGCGCTCGCGTACGAAAAAACGCTTCCGATGGTCGTTACCGCGTTTCAGGAAATCAATAATTGGGTCGGGCTTCCGGTAACTACGATTCGAATCGAAGGATATATCTCAATTGTCCTGAAAACCATTCTCGCGTTCGGTCTCGTGTTTCAGCTTCCGCTCATTTTGTTCGTATTGGGAACGTTCGGGATCGTTTCTTCCACGGCGCTTAAAGAAAAACGCCGCGTCGCGATCGTTCTTTCGTTCGTACTCGCGATGTTTCTGACGCCTCCCGATCCGATGAGTCAGTTTTTGATGGCGCTACCTCTCTGCTTGCTCTATGAAGTTTCGATTTGGGCGGTCTGGTTGAAAGAAAAAAGCGTAAATGCAAAATCGTAATTCCATCGCGCTGGGCTTCCTCGCGGTGATTGCGCTCGGGGCCATTTTTCTCGCGTCTCCGCTTGCGCAAGCGACGGGGAATTGGGGTCGCGTCTTCGAGGCGATCTTCACGGCGACGAGTGCTGTATGCGTGACGGGGCTTACGGTCGTCGAAGTCGGAGTCGAATATTCGCGAATCGGGCTTATCGGACTTTTGGTGCTAGTCGAGATCGGGTGCGTCGGTCTTATGACGCTCGGAACTTTCTTCATGCTCGCGATCGGACGAAGGCTTTCGATTTCGAGCGAGTTCTCGCTTATGGATGCGTATGGAGTTCCCGCGGTAAAGGGTATCAAGGGCTTGATCGTTTGGATCGTCGGATCGATGCTTTCTTTTCAGGCGCTTGGCGCGGCGCTTTTGTATTGGCGCAGTCGCGATTTGTTCGAAGCGGTTTTCTATTCCATCATGAACTTCTGCAACGCCGGCTTCTCTTATTATCCCGGTTCGCTAGAGCACTTTCAAAACGATTATTACAGCGTCTTCACAATGACCGCGCTCACGATTTTAGGCGGTGTCGGATTTCTCGTTTTGTACAACCTCGTTTCGTTCAAGTATCGCGGCAGTCGTAACGGTGCGCGTGGTCGATTAACGCTTCATACCAAAACGGTTCTTCGTTTTACCGCTTATTTGCTGATCGGCGTATATGCCGCGTTCTTGATTTTCGAGTGGTCGAATTCGCTCGCGAATATGCCGACGATGAAGAAGCTTTTGATCGGATTCTTCCAGGCCGCGACGCCGAGAACCTGCGGATTTTGTTTCGTGCCGACGGAAAACCTTCAGCCGATCACGCGCTTCGTTTATGAAGTGATGATGATGATCGGAGGCGGTCCCGGTTCCGCCGCGGGCGGAATCAAGATCACGACGCTCGCGGTGCTTATTTACACGCTTACCGCGATGTGCCGCGGCGATACCGAGACGATCATCGATCGGAAGACGATTTCGACCGCGATCGTGCGCGAATCAATCGTTATCGTGACTGCGCTCGTGAGCCTCATCGTCATCACTACGGGAGCGCTGATCATTACCGAGAATCCCGAGAGCTCGACGCAGGAAGCGCTTTTCTTCGAAGCGGTTTCCGCGATCACGACTACGGGCCTGTCGATCGGCAACACGACGCCGAATCTTTCCGACGCCGGGAGAATCGTGATCATGATCGCGATGTTCTTGGGACGTTTAGGGGCGCTGACCGTCGTTATGATGATCGGCGATAAGGAAACCGTTCGTCACGTGAGATATCCGAATGAAGAACTGGTTGTCGGCTAAATTCCCGGAAGCGGTCTTGAAAGAGGCTCAGGAGGTCGTGAAGTTCGATCCCGGGCCGCGTCTTGATTTGCGAAAGAAATTCATCTTCACTTGCGATCCGATGTCCGCGAGAGACTATGATGACGCGCTCTCGCTTGAGGTCGATCGTAAGGGGAATCGTACGCTTGGCGTCCATATCGCCGACGTTTCACATTTCGTTCGTCCAGGTAGCGCGCTCGATAAAGAAGCTTATAGACGTTCGACTAGCGTCTATCTCTGTGATCGCGTGATCCCGATGCTTCCGGAAGCGCTTTCGAACGGGGTTTGCTCGCTCGTTCCAAATGAAGATCGACTCGCTTTCTCCGTGTTCATGACGTTCGATAAGACGGGCGAAATGGTGAAACGCGAATTCAAGAAATCGATTATTCGCTCGCGCATTCGCTTCGCGTATGAAGAAGTGATGTCGATTATCTCCGGCTCGAAAGCGGCGCAAGAAAAGCTCAAGCCGAAGGAGCTTAAAACGATTCTCGCGCTTCACTCGCTCGCTCAAGAGCTTCGCGCCAAGCGATTCGCCTTGGGAGCGCTCGATTTGGAAGTCCCGGAAGTCGAAGTCGTTCTCGACGATCGTGGAGAAATGGTAGGCATAACTTCGCGCCCCTACGACGAATCCCATCAAATGATCGAGGAGTGTATGGTCGCGGCGAATGAGGCGGTCGCGAAGGAACTTTGGACGAAGGGGATCAAGATTCTCGCGCGGTATCACGGCGCGCCCGATCCCGAGAAAATCATGACTCTCAGAACCGAACTTAGAGGTCTCGGAGTGAAGCTCGGCAATATCGAGAACCCGAAGGTGCTTTCGCAGTTTCTCAAATCGATAAAAAAGCATCCTCTGCAGTCGACGATTTCGATGATGGTTTTGAGGTCGATGAAAAGGGCCGTTTACGATTCGACGGAGATCGGTCATTATGGCCTTGCCAAAAAGTTCTACGCTCATTTCACCTCTCCGATTCGTCGCTACCCCGATTTGACGCTGCATCGTCAGCTCGCGAATTATCTGGAGAAAGAAAAGTCGGCGAAGATTCCGCCGAAACTCCTTGCCAAGTGGGCTGAGCATACGAGCGAAGCGGAGTACGAGGCGACGGAGATAGAACGTGACTATTTGGAAGAGAAGAAATACCGCTATCTAGAAGAATCGCTTAATTCCCGTACTCTAGTCGATTACGAGGCCGTTATCTCGAAGTGTGCGCCCTTCGGCTGCTTCGTCGAGCTTCCGGAGCTCGCGATATCGGGGTTGATTCATATCAGTAGTCTCTCGAATAAGTTCGTGAAGTTCAATCCGAGCGATGCGACGCTCTCCGCGTACGGCGGGGGAAGTTGGAAGATCGGCGATAAAATCAAAGTTCGCCTCGCTCGTGTCGACTTCAGAGAACGAAAGATCGATTTCGTGCCGGTGCGCGATGAAAGACGTTCAGGTAAAGGAAGGGGGAAGAAATGGAACTCTCGGTTCTCATAAACCAGTTCAATATCAAGGGTCGTCTAGTCGCGCTTCAACCGCTCGGCTCGGGCAACATCAACGATACTTATTTGGGCGTTTTTCGTAATACCTTTACCGAAACGCAGGTTGTTTTACAGCGCGTCAATCATCTCGTTTTCCCTGATCCGGAGGCGATTATGGTTAATATGCACGAGCTTACGAAGCATTGTCACGAAAAGCTCGAAGCCGACGCGAAAGAGGGTAAGGACGATCGTGTTTGGCAAATGCCGCGCATTATCAAGACGAAAGTCACCGGTTCCGATTTCGTTACCGACGATAACGGTGAGATTTGGCGCGTTATCACGAAAATAATGAGCGCGCATGCCTTTGACGTTGCGCAGGGCCCCGAACACGCGCTAGAGTGCGGGAGCGCGCTCGGTCACTTTCATTACCTTATTTCCGATCTCGAACAATCGAAAATCACGAATCCGTTACCCGGTTTCCATGTAACGAGCGGATATTTGAAGCAATATGACGAAGTCTTGAAGAAACCTCGCGCGCAGGAACTATTAAGCTCCTCGATGGAGGCGCGGAGAATGGCGAAATTCATTGAGGAACGCCGCGATCTCGCCGTTTGCTTGGAAAAAGCCGAAGAGAACGGAGAGCTTAAAAAGCGCATGTTCCATGGTGACCCGAAGGTGAATAACATCATGATCGACGATATTACCGGCAAGGGAACGGCAATGATCGATCTCGATACGGTTTCGCCCGGATTGATCCACATGGATTTCGGCGACGCGCTCCGCTCGATTTGCAACCCGGCGGGCGAAGAAGAAACGAACCTCACGAAAGTCGTGTTCGACGAAGATCTCGCGACCGCATTCTGTAAGGGATATATGCGTGAGGCCGGTTCGTTCTTGACCGATGCCGATCGCGCCTACTTCTACGATTCGATCCGGCTCTTGCCTTTCGAACTCGGACTTCGATTCTTCCAAGATTATTTGAACGGAAACGTTTATTTCAAGACGAAAACTCCGGAGCAGAATTTGAACCGCGCACGAGTCCAATTTCGCCTTTGCGAGTCGATTGAAGCGCGTGAACGTTCGATTCGTCAGGCCTTGAGGCGTTTGTGAAATTTTGGTATAATTGACCCATATAAAACTTAAAAGGAGCCCAAAAGTTATGTCCACGACTGAGAAGAAGAGCGGTAGCTTCATTGCTATTGCAACTATGTTCGCCTTGTACGGCATGGTCGGTTTCGTTACCTTTATGGCGGCTCCTGTAGGCGCTATTTGGAAAGAGCAGCCCGGTATCGCGGGCTCGAATATGCTCGCGACGATGGGCGTGACGATGAACTTCATGGCTTATCTCTTCATGGGTATTCCCTCGGGTATGCTCCTTTCGAAGATCGGTTATAAGAAGACCTCGCTCGCCGCGATTGCCGCGGGCTGTATCGGTGTTCTTATTCAGACCGCGTCGGGCTATGTTCCCGGCTCGCTTACGATCGGTACGCTCCCGACGGCGTGGTTCGTTTACCTCCTCGGCGCGTTCATCTCGGGCTTCTCGATGTGCATGCTCAATACGGTTATTTGCCCGATGCTCAATACTCTCGGTGGGGCGCGCGGCAATCAGCTTAACCTCGCCGGCGGCACGTTCCAGTCAATCTGCACGACGCTCGCTCCGATTCTTCTCGGCGGTATCGTCGGCGCGGTTACCGCCGAAACGAAGATCACCGATATTTCGGGCGTTCTCTTTACGGCTGCTGCGGTTTTCGCGATCGCTTTCATCATCATCTCGTTCCTCCCGATCAAGGATCCCGAACAGGTCGCTACTGCCGATACGGGCGACGGACTTCCTTTGACTTCGCGTCACTGCCTTATGGGTATCTTCGGTATCTTCCTCTATATGGGTATCGAAGCGGGTGTCGGAACGGGTATGAACCTCTGGCTCTCCGACGCTAACTCCTCGCCGCTTCTCGCGCTCGGTAACGATCCCACGAAGCTCGCCGCGATCGCCGGTAGCGCGTTCGGTGCGTTCTGCTTCCTCATGCTCGTCGGACGCTTCATCGGTTCGGCGATCGGCGGTAAGGTCACTCCTCGTATGCTTCTTCTCGCGACTGCCGGTCTCGGCGTCGTCTTCGTGGCGCTCGGCATGGCGCTTTCGAAGGTCGGCTGCGGAATTCCTTTCGGTGTCGGTACGCTTCCGATTTCGGCGTTCTTCTTCATCGCCTGCGGCCTTTGCGCTTCGGTTATGTGGGCGACGATCTTCAACCTCTCGGTCGACGGCCTCGGCAAGAATACCGAAAAGGCGTCGGGCCTCTTCATGGAAATGGTTATCGGCGGAGCGCTCCTCCCGCTCGTCCAGAATTTCATCGCCGATAAGGCCGGTTTCGTCGTTTCGTTCATCGTTCCCTTGCTCTGCTTCGCGTATCTCTTCGTCTACGCGCTCGCTTTCACCCGCAAGGTCAAGTAATAGAATTTTAAAACCAGAAGGAGAATTTAAAATGCAGAATCAGGAAGTTTACAACGAACTCGTAGCGAAATTCGAAAAGGTCTACGGCGAAAAGCCGACCGTCGTATCGTACGCTCCCGGTCGTATCGAAGTTCTCGGTAACCATACCGACTACAACGAAGGCTACGTCTTCTCCGCCGCGATTGACAAGGGTACGTTCTTCGCCGCCTCACCGACTGCGGACGAAACTTGCGAACTTACCGCGGGCGACTTTATGGAAACCGCTAAGTTCTCGATCAACGACGTCAAGCCCGCGACCGAAATGACTTGGCAGAACTACGTTACCGGAACGTTCAACTGGCTCTTCGCCGGTAAACCCGCCGAAGCGAAGCATGGTTGGAAGGGTATGTTCCTCGGCAATATTCCGCTTGGCGCGGGTCTCAGCTCGTCGGCCGCCTTGGAAATGTGCACGGGTCTCGCGCTCGCCAAGATTTACGGTCTTACGGTCGATAAGACGGAGATGGCGAAGATCGGTCAGAAGGCGGAGCACACGTTCGCGGGTTGCCCCTGCGGTCTCCTCGATCAGGCTTCGTCCATGTACGGTAAAGAAGGCTCGCTCGTCAAGTCCGACTTCCGCACCAACACTTTCGAATCCGTCTCGATGGGCGATAAGGTTGCGTTCATGATGGTCAAGTCAAACGCGAAGCACGCTCTCGTCGACGGAGCTTACGCCTCGCGTCGCGCGGCCTGCGAAGACGCGGCCAAGTATTTCGCTTCCGTGCTCAAGAAGGGCAGCGTCACTCATCTTCGCGACGTCACGATGGCCGAGTGGGTGCTTTATCGCGGCGGTCTTCCCGAAACGACCGCGAAGCGTGCCGTTCACCCGATCGGTGAAGACGAGCGCGTTATTCAGGGCGCCGAGCTCCTCGCGAAGGGAGACCTCGTCGGTTTCGGCGCGCTCATGTACGATTCGCATGAATCGAGCCGTAATTGGTTCGAAAACTCCTGCGAAGAACTCGATGTTATCGTCGATACCGCTAAGGCGATTCCCGAAGTTTACGGCGCTCGTCTTTCGGGTGGCGGTTTCGGCGGCAGCTGCTGCCTCCTCGTCGATCCTACCGCGGCGGACAAAATCGCCGAGATCATCACCAAGGAGTACAAGGCCAAATTCGGTGATGAACCTACCTGCAGTTTGATCAAGCCTTCCGAAGGAGCCCACCTCGTATGAAAAAACTAAGTCTTGCCGTTGCGATCTCTGCTGTCGCCCTTAGCGTTTTCGCTCAGGAAAAGCAGTTTTTCACGACTCTTCCCATGTGCCGCTATATCGACGGTAAGGGTGAAGTCCTGAAGCCCGGTCAGAAGGATTGGGTTCGCCTCGAGGAACAGGCCTATTATCCGCTCGGTTCGACCTTCCGCGCGACCCCCGGCTCTAAGGTCGGTATCTCGCTCGGGCGCGATAGCCTCGTTAAAATCGAAGACGGTGCCAGCTTCGGGACGGTTTATCAGCCGCTCGGAGGCAAGACGCGCACGCTCGTTTTGAAGGGCGGTCTCGTCTCGATCAAGGTTCCGAGCGTCATGCCTGCCGGAGCGCTTAGCGTCACTTCCGAAGGCTTCACGGTCAAGAACATCGCCGGTGAAGTGAAACTTTCTTACGAAGAAATGAATGGCGACGGCTCAAAGGCGGTTCTTCGCTGCGTTACCGGCGCGATGGAAGTCGAAGGCCGTCACTTCCTCGTCAAGGATATGCATGCCGCGGATGAAGTCGTGGTCCGTACCTCGAAGGATCTGCTCTTCACCGAACTCAAGGATACGAGCGGAGATTATCAGATTGTCCTCGACCAGGGCGTCACGCTTCAGACCGATGTGGAAACCGGAGATTCCGTCGAAGTCGCGAAGAATCTCGAATGGAAGATGTCCCCGAAGAACTCGGTCAATATCTTTCGCGCGGTTCCTGAAGTCGGAGAGAAGCTTTCGGTCGCGATCATGACGTTTGACGCGGCGGGTAATATGATGAATCGCTGTGCGTTCACCGAAAAGACGGCGCTCGTCAATTCCGGAGAACTCGTTCGCGGCGAAGCGAAGGGTATCGACGAAGAAGCCGCGAAACTCGCGGCTGACGTGACCGAAGAAGAGGATGCCGATATCGAGGACGATGAGGACTCTTCTTCGTCTTCCTCCGAAAGCAGCTCCGATTCCTCCGATGACGGTTCCGATTCTTCCGACGATAGCTCTGATTCCGATGATTCAGGTGATGATGCCGATTTCGATTTCTAAGCGTGGAAAATACAACAAGAAAGCGTTAAGTTAAGACAATGGTTATTCTTCAGTTCAATAAGCTCATCCGTAACAAATGGATTTGGGGTGCGTTTGCGATAGCGATTTCGGCCTTCTTCTGCCTCGATGACGTGCTTACGCCTCGCCGTGATAGCGAAGATAAGTCCTCGAAAGGTGAAGCCGGTCTTCTCGGAGGAGAGCCGGTCAAGAGCTCCGATTTCAACAAGATCGCCGAAGAGATTCGCGGATTCGGTCGTCAGCGTGACTGGAAGCGCAATCAGGGCGAAGTCAATCGTGAAGCTTGGGAAATGCTCGCGGCGCTTAAGATCGCCGAGACCGATGGTCTGATCGCGACGGATGCCGAAGTAATGGATGTTATTCGCGCGGATCGCACGTTCCAGGACGGGAATGCGTTCAGCTTCCCGCTCTATCAGGCGATCCTTCGCGAGAACGGTCTTACCCCTGAGTATTTCGAAGAATATCTCAAGCGTCGCTTGACGCTTTCACGCCTCGCCCAGTCTGTTCTCGGCGCTGCCGCTTGGACGTCGCCGATGGAGCTCGAACAGGCTATTCAGGACATGACCGATAAATTTACGGTCAAGGTCGCGGCCTTCAGTGCCGGTGCCGAAGACGAGGTCGAACCTACCGAAGACGATATCAAGGCCTGGTACGACAAGAACGTCGAAAACCTCGCGCTTCCCGAGCGCGTTAAAATCCGCTACGTGAAGTACGATGCCACTACCGACGAAATTCTCTCGAAGATGGTCGTTACCGAAGAAGATATGCGTGATCGCTACGACGTTACGATCGATCGCTATACTTCGACCGATACGAACGGAGTCGAAACCGTCAAGAAGTTCGAAGAAGTCAAAGACGAGCTCGAGAAGGAACTCCGTAAGATCGCGGCGGTTCAGCATTACGAGAAGGATCTTAACTTCCGCGCTTATGGCGTCAAGGCCGCGGAAGGCGCGTCCCGTCTCGACGAAATCGCGCGTGAAGACGGCGCTGTCGTGGAAACGAGCGACTGGTTCTCGACCGATGGTCGCTTCCAGGAAGGCTTCATGAAGCGTTCTTATCAGATTATTCCCGGCGCTAACGGCTTTAACGAGGCCGTCGCCGAACTCGATAAGGAGAGCGAGGACCTTCGTTACGCGGTCGTTTCTTCCGCTTCCGCCGTTTGGCTTATTGAAAAGACCGAAATCTCGCCTGCCCATACTCCGAGTTTCGAAGAAGCGAAGGGCGTTATCGTTGATCGCGTCAAGCGTGATATGAAGAGCGATAAGTTCGTCGCTCGTGTTGAAGGTATCGCTAATGGCGGAAAGGAAGCGCTCCTTGCGCTTGAGAACGTCTCGACCAATATCTCTTTCGTCGTTTCCGAGATGAAGAGCGGAGATTTCGCCGATCAGAACATCGTCGCTTCCACGGCGATGAAGCTTAAGACCGGCGAGATTTCTCCCGTCAAGAAGATCGGCGCGACTCGCGCGGTTGTAGTCGTTTGCGAGGAGCGTCAGGAAGGTGACGCTTCGAAGGCGGAGATTCTTCGTTCGCGTATTCGTGACGACGTCGCTCAACTCCAGCTTCGTCAGGTCCCCGTCGAATGGAAGAAGTGGAACCTCGACGCTCTCGGGTTCGAAGCTCAGGAAAGCGCTTCCACGGAAGTCGTTGAGGTCGAAGAGTAATGACGCTTAGGTTTAAGCGGATTCATCCTGACGCGGTCCTTCCGAGCTATGCTCATAAAAGTGACGCGGGGATGGATATCCGTAGCGTGGAAGAACTGACGATTCTTCCGGGAAAACGAGCCCTCGTTCATACGGGGCTCGTTATGATTTTGCCTCCGATGTACGAAGCGCAGGTTCGCCCTCGCTCCGGACTCGCGCTTAAGAAGGGCGTCACCGTCCTCAACACCCCCGGTACTATCGACGCGGGCTATCGCGGCGAAGTCGGCGTTATCCTCATCAATCTCGGTGAAGAGCCTTTTGAGATCAAGAAGGGTGATAAAATCGCGCAGATCGTGATCGCGAGCGTTACGCAGCCTGAAGAGATCCTCGAAACAGAGGAAATCGACGAGACTGACCGCGGCGAAGGCGGCTTCGGTTCGACGGGTGTGAGAGGCTAATCGAAGAGGGTCCGATAAATGATTTTGAAGGTTTATAAATACGGCGAAAAGGTTTTGCGTGAGAAGGCCGCTCCGGTCGCGATGGTGACGGATGAACTTCGCGCGCTTGCCGATGATATGCTCGCGACGATGCACAAATCGCGCGGGGTGGGTCTCGCCGCTCAGCAGGTAGGTCGTCTCGAGCGTATGTGCGTGATCGATATTCCCGAAGGCTGCGACGAACCGGAGGACGAAGCGTTCAACGCGCCGATTCAGATGCCGCTGATGATGTGGAATCCCGAGATAATCTCTAGCGAAGGTTCTCAGTGCGATAATGAAGGCTGTCTCAGCTTTCCGAACGTCGGCGGGACTCTCGTTCGCGCAGCTCAGGTAACGGCGCAATATCTAGATGAGAACAATCGTCCTCAGATGATCACGGCGCGAGGCTATCTTGCGCGTGCGATTCAGCACGAAGTCGATCACTTGAATGGTATTTTGTATATCGATCACATGTCGGCGGTCGAACGCCTCGAATACTCCGCGAAGCTCAAGAAGCTCGCGAAACAGAACGGTGGAACTCGCTGAAAACAAGGAGAAATGAAATGGCGGAACTTATCGTAGCTCTTGATGTCAATAATCGCGAAGAAGCCGTTCAGAAGGTTAAGGCTATCGGCGAAACGGTCGATTTTTACAAGATCGGCCTCGAGCTTTTCACTGCGGAAGGTCCGGACGTCGTCAAGGCCGTTAAGGACCTCGGCAAGCGCGTCTTCCTCGACCTTAAATTCCACGATATTCCTCGCACCGTCGAGCGCTCGGTTCGTTCGGGCGGTAAGCTCGGCGTCGATTTGATGACGATTCATTCGGTCGGTGGAAAGGCTATGATCAAGGCTGCCGCGGACGCCGCGGCGGAGTTCGGCCCTAACGGCCCCAAGATTCTCGCGGTTACGGTTCTTACTTCTCTCGATCAGAGCGACCTCGAGGACGTCGGTATCAAGGGACGTACTCCTGCGGAGCAGGTTGAAGCGATGGCGCGCTTCGCGATCGAAAACGGCGCGAACGGACTCGTTTGCAGCCCGAAGGAAGTCGGCAATCTTTCGAAAATACTTAAGCCCGGTACGCTCTTCATCACGCCCGGCGTTCGTCCTGCGGGCGCGGCGGTCGGGGATCAAAAGCGTGTCGCCACTCCCGCCGATGCCGTTCGCGACGGCTCGACTCATCTCGTCGTAGGTCGTCCGATTTTAGCGGCGGAAGATCCGGTCGCCGCCGCCAAGGCGATTCGTGCCGAGATGAACGTCTGATGTTTATCGCGGCGTTATTATTAGCCTCTTCTCTCGCCCTCGACTGGAACGAGGGCGTTTCCTATTATGAGAAAGGGGACGTAACTAATGCGCTCAGAGTTCTTCAGCCGCTTACTTCCTCGAGCGAATTCGGCGCGAGAGCCTCGGAGATCGTCGCGAAATTGGAGTATGAACGCGGCGAGATCGAGGCGGCCGCTTATGCGGCGCAACGCGCGTTAAGCGCGAGGCCGAATGACGAGCGGCTTAAGCGGAATCTCGCTCGCGCGATGGTCGGGCTAGAAGAAGATCGTCGCAGAAAACGAGTCGATACGATCCTGAAAGAATATTCCGGCAAGTCGCCCGAAAACATCTTGAAAGAGTCGATGAACGAATCACGTGCGCTGGTTTCCGAGCTGAGCGAAGTGAGCGTTTTATCACCGAGGGCACGCGTCGGCCACGCTCGTACGCTTTCCAAACGAGCCTCGAAACTTCAGGATAGTTGGATTCCCGTTCGAGAGGCGATCGCTCATTCGGTCACCAATGAACAGGAGGCGGTGGCGATTATGTCGAGACTTGACGTGGTAGAGAAGTCCGCGGGAAACGCAGTCGATCACCTTGAGGATCTGGAAGAAAGGGAGGCTTTCTCCGATATTTCGGCGAATGAAGCCGAGTTCACCGCGTTTTACAAGCTCGTTGCGATGCCGCCGGCGACGCTAGCGGAAGATATCGTTTGCCAATCGAACGCTTGGAATGATGTAGAAACGATCGGTGGAAGGGCATGGTCGCGTGAAGCGCTTGATTACACGAAAGCTTTTCGCGCCAAGTTTCCTTATTGGGCGAAACAGTATGAGGCTCAGGCTGCCTCCAATACGAATGCTCTGCCGTTCACCGCCGAATCTCAAGCGAGGATCTCGGCGCTCGCGACCGAGCTCGAGAAGCTCCAGCTCTCGATCGTAGACAAGGAAGCGACCGTTGGGATGGAGCGCGCGATGGAGATACTGCAGGAAATCGACGAACTGATGCCGAAGGATAAAGGTCAAGGTGAAGGTTCAGAGGGAGAAAAAGATCAGAGTCAAGGGGGCGATAAAGGTCAAGATCAAGGTGATGACGATGAGCGGAAACGTGAAGAATCTGCTGCAGTCGAGCAGGAGGCCGACGATCAAGCTTTACAGAAGGTGGAAGAGCGAACGAACGAATACGAAGATAAGAAGCGTGCTTACGAACGTAGGATGCCTCTTCCGCAAAACGAAAGGGATTGGTAAATGAAAATCGTAGTGGCGTGTGGAGGCACGGGAGGTCATTCATTCCCCGGGATCGCAGTAGCTGATGAACTCGCGAAAATGGGTCACCAAGTCACGATTTGGGCGAGTGGTCGCGCAATCGAATCGAGCGTTATGAAACGTTGGAAAGGTGAACTTTTCTCGACCGGAGCGAAGCAACTTTCGACGAAGAACGTCTTCTCGATCATTCACTCGATATTTCGGTGTCTGAAGAAGATGCGCGTAGAAAAGCCTGATGCACTTCTCGCGATGGGCAGCTACGCGTCGCTTCCTCCCGTTATTGCGGCGAAATGGTATCATATCCCGGTCTTCCTTCATGAGGCGAATACCGTTCCTGGTAAAGCCGTTGAATTCCTCTCGCGCTTCGCGGCTAAAGTTGCGGTCAGCTTTGAAATGACGAAGAAATGTTTGGAGGGCGTTCCTACTGTGTTGACGGGGCTTCCTGTTCGTGAAGAAATCACGACCGGTAAACGTTTTGACTTTATCCCCGACAACGCTTTCGTGGTTTTCGTGACCGGCGGTTCTCAGGGGGCGCATGCGGTCAATATGTTGATGGTCGAGGCGCTTACCATTCTTAAAAAGGCGCTGGCTCGTCGTGGAAAGGTTTCGCGTCCGCTTTACGTTATTCATCAAACAGGTCAAGCTGATGAAGGAGCGGTTACGGCCGCGTATGCAGCCGCGTCCATTCCCGCTCGCGTGCATGCTTTCGAGCGCGAGATGGCCGATGCATTCAAGTCCGCCGATCTCGTGGTAGCCCGCGCGGGCGCTTCGACCTGTTTTGAGCTCGCGGCTTGTGCAAAAGCCTCGCTTTTGATTCCGCTCCCCTCGGCAATGCGCAATCACCAGCACTTCAACGCTCAGGCGTTCGCTAATTCCGGCGCGGCGGATGAAGCTTTTCAGACGAAGATCGATTCGCGCGCTATTTGTCGCTATTTACTCGATCGCTACGATCATCCTGAGAAGATATCCGTGATGAGCGAGAAAATGGCGAAGATGGCGACGCCTGACGCGGCGAAGAAAGTCGCCGAAATGGTTATCGGTAAGTAATCGGTCATGAATGTATTGATCACCGGTGCGTCCTCGGGGATCGGCGAAGCGCTAGCGCTTGAGTCGGCGAAGCGCGGAGACACGTTGTTCCTTTGTGCGAGAAACGCAAAGCGCCTTGATGCGGTCGCCGAGAAGTGTCGCGAACTCGGAGCCGAAGCGGTTTATTCGAAGATCGTCGATGTTTCCAATGAGGTCGAAACCGAAATCTGGATTCGGGAATGCAATCTGCTATGTCCGCTAGAGCGCGTGTTTTCGAATGCCGGAGTCGGGACAGGTGAAGAAACGAACGAGAACGTGAGAAAAACCTTTGCGATCAATGTAGGAGGCGCTTTGAACGTGGTTCTGCCGGTAATCGATATCTTCAAAGCTCGAACGACCGGCTTGCGACAGATAATCCTCACGTCTTCGATCGCGGGATATGGGCCATTGTCGACTTGCCCGGCATATTCAGGCTCGAAAGCGGCTCTGAAAACTTGGGGACTGTCCCTAAGAGGAATGCTTAAGAAAGATGGGATTAAAGTTTCGGTTATTTGTCCCGGATTTGTCCGCTCGCGCATTACCGATCTTAATACTTGCCCGATGCCGTTCTTCATGGAGGCGGATAAGGCCGCGCGGATTATTCTCAAGCGTGCGGACGAAGACGTCGGGCTTATCGCGTTTCCTTGGCCGATGCGCCTTTCGACGTATATTCTGTCGATCTTGCCCTATCGTTTGAACGAGCTCATCTCATCTCTTCTGCCGGCGAAAATCTCGAAACGCTGACGGAACAAATTTTTTGAAAATACCCCCTTGCGCAGTCGAGGGGATTTTTGATATAATACCCA